>JAFSDS010000039.1 GCA_017436125.1 Oscillospiraceae bacterium
ATACTCCAGAACAATAATTGTTCTTACTGCGATTGGGAAAGACCCGGCCAATGTCGGCGGATATAATCTTCTGATTCCTCTCGCCGACTTTGAACAGACTATTTTCCAGGGAATGAACGGCCCAGCCTATGCGCTTCTTGCTCTTGACAGCGGAAATTACGAGATTCCCGAAAACACAGCAGGAACGACCCAGGCAACAAGAGAACTCTATATTGATTATATCCTCAGCAAGGAGTCTCCGAACGGAGGTTGGGGACTTGCCGGCGGTGAAGGCGAAATTGATATTACCGCAATGGTTCTCCAGGCTCTGGCAAAATATCGCGAAAGGGAAGACGTTTCTGCGGCCATTGACCGTGCTCTTATTTTCCTTTCAGAAAATCAGAACGATATGGGCGGTTACACTGCTTACGGAACCGACGGAAGTGAGTCAGTTTCCCAGGTTATTGTTGCTCTTTGTGAACTCGGTATTCCGATTAATGACGAGAGATTTGTAAAAAACGGAAGAACGCTGGAGGACAGGCTCCTTGACTTTATGGTTGAGGACGAAGGCTTCAAACATCTTCTTGAAGAAGAGCCGAATGTCATCGCAACAGAGCAGGCATTTTACGCTTTGATTGCCCTTGACCGTGCTGAAAAGGGAATGCCTTCTCTTTACAGTATTTTGGAATAAATTAAAATTTTGGAAAAAGCCGGGTCGATGGTTGAAATCTGACCCGGCTGAAACACTAAATAGCAATATATTTTATTTATGAGATGCTTTTTAGCATGGAGGAAAAAATGAAAAGAATATTAAGCTTTGTTTTGGTGCTCACGTTGATTTTTGCTCTTGCCGGTTGCGGAGCAGGCAATGCTGCAGCAAACGTAAAAGATGCCAACGGTGACGGAAAACTTACCTGCACAATTGCAGTCAGATGCGACACTCTTCTCGATAAAAAAGACAAACTTACCGCTGGAAAAGCAGAACTTGTTCCGGAAAACGGAGCGATTCTTGAAGAAAGAGAAGTTGAATTCAAGGCAGGAGAATCTGTTTTTGACGTTTTCAGAAAAGTTCTTAAAGAAGATAAAATCCATTTTGAATACGTTGATTCCCAGGCTTACAATTCTGTTTATATTGAAGGAATAGGAAATATCTACGAATTCGATTGCGGCCCGCAGTCCGGTTGGGTTTATATGGTAAACGGAGTGCGTCCTGGAGTTGGCTGTTCTGCATATACTCTTGCGGATGGCGATGAAATTTTGTTCGCATATACCTGCGAACTTGGAGAAGATATCGGTGCGGAGATAAAAGATGAAAAATGAGAGTTTTTCCGGATTCCATCCGGTAGTAAACCTTGCTTTTTTTGTGGCTGTTCTCGGAACAACAATGTTTATAATGAACCCGATTTATCTGGTGATTTCGATTTTGAGTTCATGCACATATCTTGCATATCTTAAAGGCGGAAAGGGATTTTTTCAGCAGGCGTTTTACCTTGTTCCGATACTTTTTATGATGGCTATAATAAACCCGATTTTTAACCATGAAGGAGTAACGGTTCTCTTTTATCTGCATAATGATAACCCTGTTACATTGGAAGCAGCACTTTTTGGAATTGCATCAGCAACCATGATGGGAGCATCGATAGTTTGGTTCAACTGCTGCAACACTGTATTTACTTCCGATAAAATAATATATCTTTTCGGAAGAATCATACCGGCAATGTCCCTTTTGATTTCCATGACTCTTCGTTTTGTGCCGAGATTCATGAACTACCTGCAGAATGTCATGCGTGTCCAAAAAGGACTTCACCAGCCAAAAAATACAAAAGAAAAATTAAGACAGGCACTTTTTGCTTTTTCAGCAACCGTAAGCTGGGCAATGGAACAATCGATAATCTCTGCGGATTCAATGAAAAGCAGAGGATTCGGTTCTGCCGGAAGAACGGCATATTCAATATATATCTTTGAAAAAAGAGATGCGGCAACTTTGATTTGCCTGACACTGCTTGTGCTGGGAACAGTAATTCCGTGTGTTTTGGGATATACGGCATGGACTTATTACCCGAATTTTTCGGGAGAACTTTTTGGCATTGCGCAGTTTGCGGGCTATTTCTGTTACTGCGGAATGTGTCTTTTGCCGCTTATTATTGATTTGACGGAGGAAAGAAAATGGAACTCTTTAAGATCCAAAATTTGAGTTTTACATATCCGGAACAGGAAGAGCGTGTTCTTAATGATGTATCCATAACGCTTAATCAAGGAGATTTTGCGGTTCTTGCAGGTTCTTCCGGATGCGGAAAATCAACGCTTTTAAGACAGCTTAAAACAGTTCTTGCACCTCATGGTGACCGAAAAGGTGAAATACTTTATAACGGAATTCCGATAGACAGTATAGATTCAAAGACCCAGGCGGCAAAAATCGGTTTTGTTCTCCAGGATCCGGACAGCCAAATAGTTACGGATAAAGTCTGGCATGAACTCGCTTTCGGTCTTGAAAGCCTTGGAGTAAATAATACCGAGATAAGAGGCCGCGTTGCAGAAATGGCGAGCTTTTTTGGAATCCAGACATGGTTTCATATGGAAGTCACTCAGCTTTCCGGAGGACAGAAACAGCTTCTTAACCTTGCTTCAATAATGGTTCTCCAGCCGGATATACTTATCCTTGATGAACCCACAAGCCAGCTTGACCCGATTGCGGCTACAGATTTTCTTGAAACCATCGGCAGAATAAACAGAGAGCTCGGAACAACGATCCTTATTTGTGAGCACCGTCTTGAAGACGTTATTCCCATGGCAAACAGACTGGTTATACTCGATAAGGGAAAAGTTATTGCGGACGATAAACCGGAAAAATCTTTTGAGATTCTGAGGAACCTTAAGCATCCTATGCTCCATTCAATGCCTGCCCATATGAGAATTTGGAGCGTCCTTGATTGGAAAACTCCGTGTCCCCTTACTGCCAGCGACGGCAGGAATGCTCTTTCCGAATGGGCGGAGGAAAATGAACTGCTCCCAGTCCCGGAAAGGAAAGGAAGGGAACATACTGAAGAACCGAGAATTATGCTTGATGAAGTATGGTTCCGTTATGAAAAAGAAAGCCCGGATATTCTGAAAAGCGTTTCGCTGAAAGCATATTCCGGGGAACTTTTCTGTATTCTCGGCGGAAACGGAACGGGTAAAAGTACGATGCTTTCTCTTTTAAGCGGACTTCGCAAGCCGTACCGCGGAAAAACAAAAGGCATTGATGAAGGAATTGCGGCTCTTCCGCAGAACCCGCAGATGCTTTTGGTAAAAAAGAATCTGCGCGAAGATTTGCTTTCTGTTTTCCCGGATAAAAAGATTGAAGAGGTTGCGGATAAAATCAGCGAGATGGTAAGCCTTTGCCGCCTTGAAGGACTTCTTGACCGACACCCTTACGACCTTTCTGGCGGCGAACAGCAGCGTGCTGCTCTTGCGAAGGTTCTTCTTCAGAATCCGAATGTTCTGCTCCTTGATGAGCCTACAAAAGGCGTTGACAACGATTTTAAGATAGTGTTTGCGCAGATACTTAAGGAACTTACCGCAAGCGGAGTTTGTATTATAATGGTCAGCCATGATGTGGAATTCTGTGCTTCCTATGCGGACAGGTGCGGACTTTTCTTTGATGGGAATGTTGTAACGATGGACGCTCCGCAGCCTTTCTTTGCGGGAAAAAGCTTCTATACAACAACTACCAACAGAATGGCAAGACATCTTCTTCCCAATGCGGTAACGCCGGAAGATGTTATCATAAGCTGCGGAGGAAAAGTTGAAGAACAAAAACCTCCGAAACGTTCCGGAAAAATAGATATAATGCCGCCGGAAGAAAGAAAACCGGAAAAGCTTCCGTTTTGGAGAAAAATCCTCGGAATTGTTTCCGGCACTTCTGCTATGGGGCTTTTGCTTTATGCAACTATTGCGCTGGATTTAAGCCAGCTTTACAGCGGAACGGATTTCATTAAAAATTACGCCTGGCTTTATATTCTTATGTTCCTTTTCTTCGGAATATTTGTGGCATCAATAAGCCGCAAAGCTCCTCCGAGAGAGCAGAAACTCATGAAAGGGAAGCTCAGCAAAAGAACAAAAGCAACAATTCTTTTTTCTTTGATTGCAATTCCGCTTACAATTGCGGCAGGATTTATGATAGACGGCGGCCGCCGATATATGATAATCTCGTTTTTGATTATTTTTGAAACAATGCTTCCGTTTTTTCTTGTTTTCGAAGGAAGAAAACCGCAGGCAAGGGAACTTATTATCCTTTCGGTTTTAAGTGCGCTTGCAATCGGAGGAAGAGCTGTGTTCTTCGCTTTGCCCGGTTTTAAACCGGTTGCGTCAATGATTATTCTCACAGGCGTTGCATTCGGTGCAGAAGCAGGTTTTATGGTTGGGGCGATGACAATGTTCTGTTCGAACGTACTCTTCGGACAAGGCCCCTGGACGCCCTGGCAGATGTTTGCAATGGGAGTAATAGGACTCCTTTCCGGAATTTTGTTCAGAAAAGGTATTCTCAACCGTGACAGATTCAGCCTTGCGGTTTTTGGTTCTCTTTGCGTTATGATTATCTACGGCGGAATAATGAATCCCGCTTCTATCCTTATGTATTATGAAAATCCCACATGGGAAATGATTCTCACCGCATACATAACTGGCGTTCCTGCTGATGCGATCCATGCCCTTGCAACATTCCTTTTCCTCTGGTTCCTTTCTGAACCGATGCTTGAAAAGCTTGATAGGGTAAAGGTAAAATACGGGCTTATCGAAAAAGACTCTCACACTTAAGAAACAATTAACAGGAGAAATAACATGGAACCAATAATCAAAGAAGAAAATAAAATATATGCCATCGGATATTCTTATGCCACCGATTGGCCGAAACTCTGCCGAACTGTTGACAGAGCCGCCTATTGGTCTGTTACTGATTTTTCAAATATGGATCAATCTGCTTATGCGAAAATAGAGGATAAAAACGGAGAAGAGATTGCGTTCTTGCTCTGCAAAGAAACGGGCGATTTTGAAATGCGTTTCTTTTTCGGTAAAAGGGTGGAATGTATAGGAAACGTGCCGAACGGTATGGAAGCACTTGAAATTCCTGCGGCAAAATATGCAGTTTTTACTCTGGATTCAAAACTTACCGATGTCGGTGAGAGTGCTTATGTTCAGGAAATCAAGAATTTGTGGCAGTATATTTTTGAGGAATGGTTTCCCCAAAGCGGCTATCGTCACGATGATATGAAATGCAATTTTGAAGTATATTCCGGAGACGTGATGCAGATTTATGTACCTGTCTGCAAAAAATAAGGATTTATTGAAAAGATAATTCTTCCTTTATATAGTTTCCACACAAAGGAAAAGAAC
>JAFSDS010000040.1 GCA_017436125.1 Oscillospiraceae bacterium
CATAGAGAAGAACTTGGTCATCAAAATCTAATCGGAAGTTATATCCTGCGGTTCGCAGGAACTTTTGCCATTCTGCAGGATTTGAAACTTCGTTCAGAGTTTCTCTATACAGGGTTGTTATGAGTTCGTATTTGTTGGGCAAATGTGTAGCTCCTTTCTTTGAAAATAAAAAAACTTCCTTAATAAAATGGAAGTTTTAGTTGAATAATTTAAATCTTTATATATTCTTTTAATTTCTGAGGCATGCAGTTAATTATATGGTTTACAACTTGTTCAGGCTCTTCCTTCATTCCGTGCTTAATCCAGTTAATAAGAAGTTTTTGAGCACCGGCACAGTTGAAACTGATAATTGCAATGTTTTCTTCAGTTAAATCAATACTGTTCTTTTTAAGATAATTGCAATAAAACTCAAACGCACTGTCGTAAAAATAATTTGGAAAACTATTCTGAGTTTCGTAATCTACAATTACAGAAAAATATTTTTTATGTTTAAGGATATACTGCAATAAATCTATTGAATTATCATACAAATTTTTTTCAGAGGAAAAAATTCTGGTGTTTGTTATTTTTACCTGGCGTTCGTAAACAAAGTTCATTAAATCGGCTTTATCGTTAAAATAACGATAAAAAGTTTGCTTTGCTATTCCTGCGGTTTCTATTATCTGTCTAACAGTAATTTTTTCAACCTTATTTGTTTCGCAAAGCTCCATAAAGGTATCTGCTATTGCCTTTTTTGTTAATTCTTTCATAAGTTTTCACCTTCTGAAAAACATTATAACAGAGCAAAAAAGTCACAGCAATAGACTTTTTAAATAAAAGGTCACAATTAGTGACCTTTTGATATTTCTGCTTGTTGAAAAAATAACGCAATAAAATATACTTGAATTACCAAAAGAGAAAGAAGGTATTTATTATGGGTCTTTTAGATGGAAAAGTAATGTTCGTAACTGGTGGCGGCGAAGGTATGGGTCGTGCAGACGTTCTTCTCGCACTTAAAGAAGGCGCAAAAGTAGCTTTTCTTGAATACAACCAGGAAAACGCAAACGGCACAATTGCTGCAGCAAAAGAGCAGGGTCTTGAAGAACCGCTTGTTTTTATGGGCGACGTAAGAACTCCCGGTTTCCTTGAAGGTGCAATTGATGCAACTGTTGAGAAATATGGAAAACTTGATTGTCTTGTAAACAACATTGGCTGTTTCGGAAGCTATTGCGGTGCTGCTGATGTCGATAATGATGAATGGGATAAAATCATGGACCTCAACCTTAAAGCTGTATATCGCGGTTGCCATGCGGCTGTTCCTTATATGATTAAAAACGGCAGCGGTTCCATCGTCAACGTTTCTTCCACCGCAGGTATTCTTCCTACAAAATCCATGGGTGTTTACGGAATTGCAAAACAGGCTGTTAACAAACTTACTCAGGATATGGGTCTTGCATACGGCCAAAACAACATTCGTATAAACTGCATCGCTCCCGGCCTTATCGTTACTCCTCTCGAAGAATCTTCTCCTAAGGATTATGCAGATGCTCTTGCATCAGTAATTCCTATGCAGCGTAGAGGTCATGCAAGTGAAATCGCAAACGCTGTTGTATGGATTTCTTCCGACAAAGCAAGCTACGTAAACGGTCAGATTCTTGGCGTTGACGGCGGTCTTTCCGTTTACAACGCATACTAATTTGCATTACAGACAAAAACCTTTATTATACCCCCAACAAAGCAGGACGACATTTTTCTTGTCGTCCTGCTTTTTATCTCTCCATTTCTTTATTCTTTTTCTGTTTGGGAATATCAAATCCGTAAACCTTTGCGATTTCATCACCGAGCCTTCTGGTAATTCGTGTTATGTCTGCTCTTGTAGCAGTACCTTCATAAATCTTTTCTTTCAGACGGTCTTTCTGGTAATCCGAAACACCATCTTTGTAAATTCGATAAAGATAATGGTTTGTTCCGTCGTGGTGGATTGCATCGCATCGGAAATCACCGTTTTTATCGACATACCATGTGGCGTAATCCATATCGGTATAAAGGCAGTCGGAGATATTGCCGCTTTCAATTTCTTTGTATCCGGAAAACCTTCCGTTCCATCTGCCTATGTCTGCAATAACTAGAATAGGTCCGTTTAATTTTATATTGAGGTTACAGCGGTCATCATCGAGATAATCGTTGTTTGTTTCATACATTTTCTCAATTCGTTCTTCTTCGGAAAGTTCCGGATAGTATTCTTCCATCTCGTATTTCCAATCATCATAGTCAAGATTTACGTTGCTCCAGATGATGTGCTTTTTATCGTTCACCGTTCTTCACCTCGCTTCCGGTTATTTGAACGATTCTTTATTTGTTTTTCCTGTTGCTGTTGGATGTCAAGTTCTTTTCCAGCTCTTTCAACCAGATCTCGTACCGCTGTTTTTCTGTCCATGAAGTAATGTCCCCAGAAATAATTGTCATTTCCGGTACATTCCCATGTTACATATGGAGTAGCAGCTTCAGGATGTTCGCCGAGAACAAACTCAATGTTTCCAATGTGAATTGTGTCAGTTATGATATATCCTGCATTTTGTCGTTGGTACATAAACACACCACCTTTCAGATTAATTATGTAATTGATTGACTGCTGTAAAATGCTGTGATAATATTTTAAATATAATATGTTATGGAAGTGATTTAATGCCGCTTTTGCTTGTAAGAAACGATATAACAAAAATGGAATGCGATGCCATAGTAAACGCCGCAAATAACGGTCTTCGCGGTGGTGGAGGTGTTGACGGCGCAATTCACCGTGCCGCAGGAATCGGTCTGCTTGCGGAATGTATCACTCTCGGAAAATGTGAAACCGGGAAAGCCAAAGTTACAAAAGGATATAAGCTTCCATGCAAATATGTTATCCATGCTGTCGGACCCATCTGGAAAGACGGTGAACACGGAGAAGAGGAACTTCTTCGCAGCGCATATAATGAAAGCCTTGCCATAGCGCTTGAAAAGGAATGTGAAAGCATTGCTTTCCCATTGATTTCCGCAGGAGCTTACGGTTACCCGAAAGATAAAGCAATGAAGGTTGCTCTTAATTGCTTTAGCGAATTTCTTCTTGAGCATGATATGCTCATCTATCTTGTAATCTTCGATAAGGAGAGCACCACCCTCGGCGAAAAGCTTTTCCCGAACATCGCAAAATACATAGATGATAATTATATCGGCATAAAACAGGTTATGGCGGAGAAACACAGAAGAGAGGAATTCGAGGATTATTCAAATCTTTCCATTCCTTTCAATTTCGGCGAAGCTAAATCCGATATGGAAATGCCGCGAATGATGATGCCCTGCGCTTCCTGTTTTGAAGAAGCGGAGCCGCAGGCAGCTCTTGAAACAGATCTTTCTCTGGAATATCTTGTTTCGATGGTAGATGAAGGTTTTTCCGAAATGCTTTTGCGAAAAATTGATGAAAAGGGTATGACTGATGCAGAGTGCTATAAAAAAGCTAACATCGACCGCAAACTTTTTTCAAAAATCCGCAACAACCCGGGATATCACCCGAAGAAGAAAACCGCCCTTGCCTTTGCAGTTGCGCTTGAACTTCCTTTTAAAGAAGCTGAAGAAATGCTTCTCAAAGCCGGTTATTCCTTTACAAAATCCAGCAAATTCGATATCATCGTCGAATACCACATCAAAAACGGTATCTACGATATTTTAAAGATAAACGAAGCTCTTTTCTCCTTTGATGAGGATTTGCTCGGTCCTTAAAAATGTCGCTTTTTTTGCGACCATATCTTTCCTGAAATAATGTAAAATGCAGTTGTAAACAAAAAGCAGCTGCATTTTTTATTTTCAGGAGGTAACATTATGAAAAACAACATCACCGAACTCGTATTTATTCTTGACAGAAGCGGTTCTATGTGCGGACTGGAAAACGACACCATCGGAGGCTTCAACTCCGTTTTAAAGGAACAGAAAAACGCCGAAGGAAAAGCCTTCGTCACCACCGTTCTTTTCGACCATGAGATTCTTACGATTCACGACAGAATCGATATCGAAGAAGTAAAACCCATTACAGAAGAGGATTATCAGACCAGGGGAACCACCGCACTTATCGATGCAATCGGTTACTCCATCGACCACATTGATTCTATTCATAAGTACATCCGCAAAGAGGACGTTCCTTCCAAAACAATGTTCGTAATAATCACCGACGGTTACGAAAACGCAAGCCACCGCTATACTTCCGATAAAGTCAAAAAATCCATCGAAAAACATAAAAAGCACGGCTGGGAATTTGTTTTTATCGGAGCGAACATCGACGCTGTTGAAACAGCGGGTCATTTCGGAATCGGAGCCGACAGAGCAATCAACTATTGCTCCGATAATATCGGAACCGGAAAAGTTTATGACGCCGTTGCAAAGGCAACCGTTGCCATGAGATGCTGTAGCGAAGAAACCTTTGAGGAAGAAATGTGTGCTTCCTTTGCAGAAGTGAATGCAGATTTCAACAAAAGAGGAAAGAGATAATTACATAGTCAAAGGCGGCAGAATTAACTGCCGCCTTTTGTTTACTTATCGTCTTCCGAATAGTGGAAAACAATTACTGCCATCATTACCGCAAAAAGAGAAAGAAAAAGCGTAAATCTGTCATCCATTACTGATTAAACTTTTTCTTTTTGTATGCGATATATCCGCTTGCTACTGCGCCTGCACCGAATACGATCATTGAAGCGAGCCAAAGTCCCGGCATTCTGGTGTCACCGGTCTTCGGAGTTTCACGGAGTACGTTGTGCATCTCTACTACGGTGGTTGCATCAGCAGTTACATTTGCGGTTTTAGCTGCCGGCATAATGTAGTTGGAGGAAGCTCCGTTTGCAATTTCGCTGATGGTGTAGGTTCCAAGACGGATATCTTCGATGAAGATTTCACCATTTTTATCTGTGGTGAAGGTTTCATCATAACCGTTTTCGGAGGTTACTCTGAAGGAGAAACCTTCAACTTTGCCGTCAGAAGAAGTTTTTACGATCTTGAGAGAACCGGACTGAGATACGTTTACAAAACCTTTGCCGGCTTCGTTTTCAACTACTACGGTTTTGCCGTTTTCGGCAATTTCAAAGTAGTATGCGTTGGAATCAAGAATGAA
>JAFSDS010000041.1 GCA_017436125.1 Oscillospiraceae bacterium
ATGATCTCGCGTACTTTATCGGTGGGCATATCAAGCTCTGCGGCGATCTCTTCTGCGGTGGGTTCGTGGCCGTTCTGATGAAGAAGCTGGGAGCTTACCTTTTTAACTTTGTTGATGGTTTCTACCATGTGAACGGGGATACGGATGGTTCTTGCCTGGTCGGCAATGGCTCTGGTGATAGCCTGACGGATCCACCAGGTTGCGTAGGTGGAGAACTTGAATCCCTTGGTATGGTCAAATTTTTCAACTGCTTTGATAAGGCCGAGGTTGCCTTCCTGGATAAGGTCAAGGAACTGCATTCCTCTTCCGACATAGCGTTTTGCAATACTTACAACAAGACGAAGGTTTGCTTCGGAAAGGCGTTTTCTTGCCTTTGCGGCAATTCCGGGTTCGCCGCTGTTCATCTGTTCGGCAAGTTCGATTTCTTCATCCGGAGTAAGAAGCGGAACGCGGCCGATTTCTTTAAGATAAACTTTTACCGGGTCGTCGATGTTGATGCCTTCGATGATGGTGCCGTCCTCATCCATGGTATCGGCTTCGATATCGGAAAGGTCAAAGTCAAGATCCGCCGGTGCGGAAAAGTCTTCGATAATTTCGATGTTGTTGTTTTCAAGAAGATCATAGAGTTTATCGACCTGTTCAACTTCAAAGTCCATCTCTTCGATAAAATCGGTGATCTCTTTGGTAGTAAGTTTGCCTTTTGCTTTTCCGTTTTCAACAAGTTCGGAAAGAGTCATTTTCTTTTCTGCCATTTTAAAATTCCCCCTGAAAATCTATGGTGGTTGAAATAACTGATTGTTTTATGGCGGCCTTCCCAGAGGGGAAGGTGCCGAGTGAAACGAGGCGGAAGAGGGATTTTACCCAATTCTCTGTTTCACATTTAAGTCAATATAAGCGCAGGAATTTTCAAAATTGCGGTCTATATCTTTGTTGAGAAAACGAAGAACTTTTATTCCGCAGCTTTCAAGATATTCCGTGCGTTTTTTGTCATATTCAATGGAGTCCGGGATATAATGCTGAGAACCGTCGATTTCAACAGCAAGTTTTGCATTTCTGCAGTAAAAATCAACAATATAATTTCCGATAACTACCTGCCTGCGGAATGATATTTCGTAAGAATTGAGAAAATCATACCAAAGATGCCGCTCCTGCGGAGTCATATTTTTTCGCAGTTGGTGTGATATGCTGCGCAGATTTGGGTTTGGCTGATAGTTTTTCGGCATTGCTGTCCCTCTTTCGTCACGCCTTCGGCGTGCCACCTTCCCCTCTGGGAAGGCTATTTTTTTGCCTTGCGCATTCTTTCGATATATGCCGCAAGTTCATCGCCGGAAAGTTCGCCGATTTCCTTATCGGTTTTCTTTTCTTTAAGGCGGAGAATATTCTTTGCCGCCTCGGCGGCATCCTCTGCGGAATACCTGTGCTCACGGGCAAGGTTGGTCAGCTTTGCGATGATGCCCTGCTGCTCAAGAGTAAAATCTTCGCCGAAAAGCGTAAGAGAAACCTCTGTTCCCGTGCTCAAAGTGCTCAAAAGCTTTTCATAGAACCTTCCGTAAAGCTCACAGACAAAATCATTCGGCGAAACAACGGTGCTTACGGTGCTCAAAGCCTCGGGGCTGCGCATCAATGCGCCCAAAAGCCTTTCTTCCGCCGCTGCGGAAGCGGGATTCCGGAGTTTTTCCGGAACAGCGCCGCCAAAGGTCGTTGTCTGGGCACTCTGGCCGGAAATAGCCCTTGCGCCTTCGGCTCTTGCCCGGCGTTTTATTTTTGTCTGCACCTGGGAAAGTATGCCTTCCTTTGTGGTGCCGTAATCCCTTGCAAGCTTTGCGGCCCAGACTTCTCTTTCAAGAGGATTTTTCATCCCGGCAAGAAGGTTTACCGCGTCTTTAAGAGCGGAAATTTTGCCCTCCGGCGTTGCAACGTCATACTTCGCGCTGATTTTTGAAAGTTCATATTCAGTGGAACCGGCGCTTTGCTCGATAAGCTTTTTAAAACGCGTTCCGCCGAATTTTTTGATATATTCATCAGGGTCCTTTGCGTCCGGAATTGAAAGCACCTTTGAACGTATTCCCACTTCGTCGAGAAGCGAGATAGCCCTTTTTGTCGCTTTCTGGCCAGCCTCGTCCGAATCGTATGCAAGCACCGCCTCTTCAACATAGGAAGAAGCAAGGCGGCATTGGTCGGAGGTAAGCGATGTTCCCAGGGAAGCTACCGCTTCTGTGAAACCGGCCTGATGCATGGCGATAACGTCCATATATCCTTCGCAAAGGATAAGCCGTTCAAGCTTTTGTTTTTTTGCAAAGTTAAGGGCAAAAAGGTTTTTTGTCTTTTTAAAAACCGGAGTATCCGGAGAGTTGTAATACTTCGGTCCGTCGCCGCTCATTTTTCTTCCGCCAAAGCCGATGACGTTGCCTCGAAGGTCGATGATGGGGAACATGACCCTGTCACGAAAAACGTCATAATAGCGGCCGCTTTTATTGCTTTTTCGCGAAAGCTGGGCGGCTTCCATATCCTCATAGCGATAGCCTTTTGATGCCAGAAGATCCGTAAGGCTCGTCCATTCGTTTGGTGCATATCCAAGACCGAAATGTTTTATGGTCTTTGGTTCAAGGCCCCTTCCAAGAAGGTAATCCAGGGCGGCTTTTCCGCTTGGCTTCGTAAGCTCGGAAAAATAGAATCGGGCGGCTTCCCGGTTCATTTCAAGTATTTTTGTTTTTAAAAGAGCCGTTTTATCCTCCGCCGCATCCTCCGGAACATTCATTCCGGCTCTTTGGGCAAGGAATTTTATGGCTTCAACATATTCAAGGTTTTCAATGCGGCGGATAAATCCGATAACGTCGCCGCCGGCACCGCATCCGAAGCAGTAAAAAGACTGGCTTTCGGGATAGACGGTAAAAGAACCGGTTTTTTCTGAATGGAACGGGCAAAGCCCGGTGGATATCCTTCCGCGCTTGCGAAGCTGAACATAGCTTGAAACAACCGATTCGATATCGCAGTTCATTTTAAGTTCTTCAATAAAGCTTTGCGGGATCAAAGGCTCTGCCTCCTTTCTGTGATTTAGGCCCTCATGGGGGAAATCATATCATTCTCTGTTCCAGCCTTTTGGAACAAAATAATCGTTATAGAGCTTTATCGCATAGCGGTCGCTCATACCGCTGATATAGTCACAAACAGCTCTGTCAAGGCCGTCGCGCATGGCAATAGCCTGATACTCCGCCGGAAGAGCATTGGCATTTTCAAGGAAAAATTCATAAAGCGCCTTAACAAGGGCTTCGGCTTTATGCTCCTGGGATTTTGCAACAGGGTTTGTATATACTGCGGCAAACATGAATTCTTCAAGAAGCTTGCTCGCAGCGGCAACTTCCGGTGCCATGCAGATATCTTCCTTTGAATTTTCGATTACGGAAGTTATCATTTTTGCAAGGCGGGGGGTCGCGCCGATTCCAAGGATCTCTTTAACTTCTGCCGGAACGGATTCTTCCGTAAGAACTCCGGCTCTGACGGCATCCTCATAATCGTGGTGTGCATAGGCAAAATGGTCCGCAAGTTTTACTATGCGTCCTTCGGGAGTATCCGCTTCTTTTCCCTTGGTATGGCAAACTATGCCGTCCCTCACTTCATAAGTGAGATTAAGGCCGTTTCCGTCCCGTTCAAGGATATCAACAACGCGAAGGCTCTGTTCATAGTGGCGGAATCCGCCGGGAGCGACTTCATTAAGAGCCCTTTCGCCTGCATGACCAAAGGGCGTGTGGCCAAGGTCATGGCCAAGGGCAATGGCTTCGGTAAGGTTTTCGTTAAGTCTTAACGCAACCGCCATGGTTCTTGCTATTTGAGCAACCTCAAGGGTATGGGTAAGGCGGGTGCGGTAATGGTCCCCCTCCGGGCTGAGGAAAACCTGAGTTTTATGCATAAGGCGGCGGAAGGCTTTGCAATGGATTATTCTGTCCCTGTCGCGCTGAAAATCCGTTCTGATGCCGTCGGATTCCAAAGGGCGAAGTCTTCCCTTTGTTTCTGCGGAAAGGGTTGCCATGGAAGAAAGGTTTTCTTTTTCAAGCTGTTCGGTCATTTCGCGGACTGTCATTTTCTGCCGCCTCCTTTTTCAAAAAATTGTTCTCTATATACTATATATGCCGAAATTTGCGAAAAACCTCTTTTTTTATAAATAAAAAGTGAATTATTCGCAAAAAAGTGCCATATCAGTCATCATCCAGCTTGAGCACCGCCATAAAGGCTTCCTTCGGAAGCTCAACTGAGCCTATGCGGCGCATTTTCTTTTTACCTTCCTTCTGTTTTTCAAGAAGCTTTTTCTTACGGGTGATATCGCCGCCGTAGCATTTTGCAAGAACGTCCTTGCGCAGCGCCTTGATGGTTTCACGGGCGATGATCTTTCCGCCGATGGCTGCCTGGACCGGAACTTCGAAAAGCTGGCGGCTGATGTTGTCGCGAAGACGCTCGACCATTCTTCTTGCTCTGGGGTATGCGTTATCCGCAAAGACCATCATGGAAAGAGCATCGACCATATCGCCGTTGAGAAGGATATCAAGTTTTACAAGCTTGCTGGGCTTATAGCCGCAGGGTTCATAGTCAAAGGATGCGTAACCGCGGGTGCGGCTTTTAAGTGCGTCAAAAAAGTCATAAATGATTTCGCCGAGGGGAAGTTCATAATGGACTTCGCAGCGGTCCGCTTCAAGATAGTGGGTATCTTTATAAACTCCGCGGCGTTCCTGACAAAGCTCCATAATGCTTCCGATATACTGGGTGGGAGTGAAAATGGAAGCTCTTACATAAGGTTCCTCGGTGGAATCAATGGTTGCGGGATCAGGATAGTTTGTGGGGTTATCAAGTTCAATAGTGCGTCCGTCGTTAAGGTGGAGCTTATAAACAACGCTGGGCGCGGTGGTGATAAGGTCAAGGTTATATTCCCTTTCAAGGCGCTCAAGAATAACTTCCATATGAAGAAGTCCGAGGAATCCGCAGCGGAAGCCAAAGCCAAGGGCGGCAGAAGTTTCCGGCTCAAAGCTGAGGGATGCGTCGTTGAGGGTAAGTTTTTCAAGGGCGTCACGAAGGTCGCCGTATTTTGCGCCGTCAAGGGGATAAATACCGGCATAGACCATGGGGTTTACCTTTTTATAACCCGGAAGAGCTTCTTCCGCAGGGTTTTCCGCAAGGGTTACGGTATCGCCCACGGCGGTATCCGCAACGGTTTTGATGGAAGCGGTGATATAGCCGACTTCGCCGGCCTTGAGCACGTCGCTGGGAACAAGCCTTGTTGCGCCCATATAGCCGACTTCAACAACATCAAATTCCGCGCCGGTGGACATCATTCTGATGCGGTCGCCGGAATGGAGTTCGCCGTCAACAACGCGGACATAAACTATAACGCCGCGGTAGCTGTCATAAATAGAGTCGAAGATAAGGGCTTTAAGGGGCGCATTATCGTTGCCCTTCGGTGCGGGAATACCTTCAACGATCGCCTCAAGAACGGCGTGGATATTTTCGCCGGTTTTGGCGGAGATCCTTGGGGAATCAAGAGCGGGGATGCCGATGATGTCCTCGATCTCATGGGCAACTCTTTCCGGATCCGCCGCAGGAAGGTCGATTTTATTTATTACGGGAACTATCTCAAGGTTGTGGTCAACCGCAAGATAGGTGTTTGCAAGGGTCTGTGCCTCAACGCCCTGTGATGCGTCAACGATGAGAACGGCGCCTTCGCATGCGGCAAGGGAGCGGGATACTTCATAGTTGAAGTCAACATGTCCGGGGGTGTCGATAAGGTTAAAAACATAGCTGTTTCCGTCATCAGCGGTATAATCAAGGCGAACTGCGCGGGATTTTATGGTGATTCCGCGTTCACGCTCGATATCCATGTTATCGAGAAGCTGTTCTTCCATTTCGCGGGGAGTTACCGCCTGTGTATTTTCAAGAATTCTGTCGGCAAGGGTGGATTTGCCGTGGTCGATATGAGCGATTATACAGAAGTTTCTTATGTTGTCATTCGGCATTGTTAAAAAAGCACCTCCTGTGCAAATTATACCAGTTTATATTTTACCACCCTTTATTATAGATTACAAATATTTTTTATATATATTAAAGAAAAATTTAAAAATTTTTGCAAAAAAAGGCAATAAAAAAAGCCGCCCTTTCGGGCGGCCTTCTTATTGGCTTATGTATCAGTCGTATCTGACAACAATGTGTTTTCCTATGAGGGGAAGATCGATCGCCTGGCCTTTTACCGCATGGATGATGCCCATAACGGTGAATACGATGCAGGCAACTGCACCGACTACGGATGCGATCCAGCCAATGAAAGGAATGATTGCAACAAGGCCGCAGAGAATACCGAAAACATAAAGAACAACGGCCTGATTGATGTGGTAACGGATGAATTTGGAGTTTGGCTCAAGAAGAAGCGCAAGGATCACGAAGAGAACGCTGAAATAGCAAAAACCTGCAAGATAGCGGCTTCTTTCAATGTCTTCCGGCTCAAACATGGCGGTGTGGTCGGTTTCAGCGGGTGCTTTTGCAGCGGTTCCAACGGGTTCGCCGCAGGTGGGGCAGTAATGGTCATTTTCCGGAATCTGGGTTCCGCATTTGGGACAGAACATAGTAAAATCCTCCTTTTATCCTTTTAAAAAAATTTTATCATGGCAAAAATTTTTGTTCAATATAAAAAAGCGAAAGTTAAGAAAAATTTAAGAAACGGGCAGAAAATAAAAGCTTTCCGCCCGTTTTTTTACAAGATTTTTTTATTTCTTGATGTAATCTTTTATAATGCCCGCGCAAAACTGTGCAAGGAACCAGCCGCAGATGGAATCAACAGCTTCGTCGGTGGTTGCCCAGGAGGTTACTATGCGGACTGCACAGCGGTCCTTGGTAAGGCGGGATTCAATAAAGCATCCGTATTTTGCGGCAGCTTCTTCCGCAAGTTTGGTGGGAAGAATTACGAAGATCTGGTTAGTCTGCCATTTTGTATAAAGCTCAAATCCGCAGCGGCGAAGAGTTTCAACAATTTTTTCTGCGCATTCGTTTTCGTGTTTTGCCATTTTGAAGAAAAGTCCGTCGCGGAACGCTTCCTCAAACTGCATGCCGACAACGTAGCCTTTTGCAAGCATAAATCCATGCTGTTTAATAAGCCAGCGGAGATGATCCGTTGCGTTAAGGCCGGAACCGGTGAAAACAAGTGCCTCGCCGAAGAGAAGACCATTTTTGGTGCCGCCGATATAGAATGCGTCCGTAAGAGCGGCAATGTCCGGAAGGGTAAGGTCGTTTTCTTTTGCCATAAGTGCGCTTCCAAGGCGGGCACCGTCAAGGAAGAGATAAAGATCGTGGCTGCGGCAGTATTCGGAAATTGCGGTAAGCTCCGCCTTGCTGTAAATAGTTCCAAGTTCGGTGGACTGGGAAACATAAACAAGCTTCGGGATAAGCATATGTTCGCTGTTGTGGTATTCAACAGCGGATGCAATAAGCTCCGGAGTAAGCTTTCCGGTAAGACCGGAGGGAACGTCGATGACCTTATGGCCGGTATATTCAACAGCGCCGGTTTCGTGAACGTTAACATGGCCGGAAACAGCGGTGATAACGGCTTCATAGCTGTTGCGGAGAAATGCATTTATGGCAAGAACATTTGTGGGGGTTCCGCCGGCAATAAAAGCAACTTCCGCCTTGGGGTCCTTACAAAGGCCGCGGATCATATCTGCGGCGGTGTCGGAATGTTTATCTGCGCCATAGGGAAGGTTTACTTCGGTGCAGCGGGTAAAGAGGGACTGAATAATAAAAGGATGTGCGCCCTCAGAATAATCGTTTCTGAAACTGTATTTTTCAACTTCGGTTGCGGTATACAAATGAAAAACCTCCAAAAATCAGTTTATAAATGCAGTATATCACAAGATGTGTTCGATTTAAAGACAGTTTTGCAAAAAAATTAGGTTCTTTGGGCAATTTAGCACAAAATAGCTTTGTTATTTCGTCACCTTCGGCATTGAAAAATGCTCTTAAAAGGTGATACAATGATATATGTATAAGTAGATAATAAAAACATTATCTTCAGATAAGAGTTTTATACCCATAAAAACGGGCATACTCCGTTTTTTGAAGGGTGAACCCCCGAAAGGAGAAATCTATGACCAAAAAGCAAAATCCCCTTGAACTTCCCGTATATCTTTTCCACCAGGGAACAAACTATCGCGCATATGAATTTCTTGGCGCACACAGGATAAGAGGCAGCCGCAAAAAAGGCGTTATGTTCAGAACATGGGCGCCAAATGCAAAAGCCGTTTCCGTAGTAGGCGACTGGAACTTCTGGTCTGCCGGTGCGGATCCCATGCATAAGATAAGCGACGGCGTATGGGAATGCCGTGTTGACGGGCTTGAAGATTATGCCCGCTATAAATTTGCGATCGAAACCCCCTATGGCGAAACGGTGCTCCGCGCCGACCCCTATGCCTTCCATACGGAAACAAGACCAAACACCGCTTCCATGCTCTGTTCCCCGAAGTATAAATGGGGCGACAAAAAATGGCTTGAGCATCGCGAAAAATGGGATATGTATCACAGCCCCGTAAATATTTATGAAGTACATATCGGCTCCTGGAGAAAATATCACGATGGAAACTATTTCGATTACAGAAAAACCGCCGATGAGCTTGCCGCCTACGCAAAGGAAATGAACTATACCCACATCGAACTTCTTCCGATAACGGAACATCCCTTCGACGGTTCCTGGGGATATCAGTGCCTTGGATATTTTGCACCGACAAGCCGCTACGGAAAGCCGGAAGATTTTATGTACTTTGTGGATACCATGCATAAAAACGGCATCGGCGTAATTATGGACTGGGTCCCGGCCCACTTCCCAAAAGACGAGGGCGGACTTCGGGAATTTGACGGCGCACCCTGCTATGAATATAAAAACCCGCTTATGGGCGAAAGGGAAGACTGGGGAACGAAGGTCTTTGACTTCGGCAGAAACGAAGTCCGCTGCTTCCTTGCTTCCTCCGCCATGTACTGGATCGAAAAATATCATATCGACGGAATCCGTGTTGACGCTGTTTCTTCCATGCTTTACCGCGACTACGGAAAAAGCGGAAACGAATGGGAGCGCAACCAGTTCGGCGGAAGAGAGAATATTGAAGCCATCGGCATGATCCGCGATATCAACACCGCAGTAAATAAGGAATATCCCGGCGTTATGATGGTTGCGGAAGAATCCACATCTTTCCCGATGGTTTCCCGTCCCGCTGCGGACGGCGGCCTTGGTTTTAACTTTAAGTGGAACATGGGCTGGATGAACGACACCCTTTCCTATATGTCCCTTGATCCGATTTACCGCCAGCACCACCATAACAAACTTACCTTCGGAATGATGTATGCATTTTCCGAAAACTTTGTGCTTCCTTTCTCCCATGACGAAGTTGTTCACGGAAAATGCTCCCTTATCAATAAAATGCCCGGTGAATATGACCAGAAGTTTGCCGGACTTCGCGCCCTTTTCGCATATATGACAGGATTCCCGGGCAAAAAACTTCTCTTTATGGGACAGGAATTCGGCCACTTTATCGAATGGGACGAAAAGAGAGAACTTGATTGGTTCCTTCTCGAATATGAAAGCCACAGAAAACTCCAGCAGCTTTCCAAAGAGCTTAACAAGCTTTATAAAACCCATCCGGAATGCTGGGAAAACGACGAAAACTGGGAGGGTTTCCAGTGGGCAAGCTGTAACGAAGCAAGCCGCAACGCCCTTGCGTTCCGCCGCATAGCAAAAGACGGAAGCCAGCTTCTTTTCGCCTTCAACTTCTGTCCAAACGAATACCGCGGCTTCCATGTTGAAGTTCCCAAGGACAGCAAATGGGAAGAGATACTTTCCACCGATGAGCCCCGCTTCGGCGGAAGCGGCTGGTTCCCGAACGGAACAAGAGAGAGCTGGCATGAGGGCGAAAGTGCCTATGCTGCCGTTGATCTTGCTCCTCACTCCGCAGTTGTTTTCAAAATGCTCCCCTAAAAAAGGAGCTTTGGCCCGTTAAATAATCCAAGGAGGTTGATATATCTTGCAGAAAAAAATGATCGCAATGCTTTTGGCCGGCGGCCAGGGCAGCAGACTCTATGTCCTTACAAAGGACCTTGCCAAACCGGCGGTTCCCTTTGGCGGAAAATACAGAATCATTGATTTTCCCCTTTCAAACTGCGTAAACTCCGGTATCGATACCGTAGGTATCCTTACGCAGTATGAGCCTTTTGAACTTTCCGAATATATCGGAAACGGCCAGCCCTGGGACCTTGACCGTATGGGAGGCGGCGCTTATGTTCTTCCGCCATATCAGCGCAACACCGGCCGCGACTGGTATAAAGGCACCGCAAACGCAATTTATCAGAACCTCCGCTTCATCGAGCGCTATAACCCGGATTATGTCGTCATTCTTTCCGGCGACCATATCTATAAAATGGATTATTCCAAAATGCTCGAAGTCCATGAGGAAAAAGGCGCAGCGGTTACCGTTGCGGCACTTAAAGTTCCGCTTTCGGAAGCATCCCGTTTCGGCGTAATTATCGCAGACGAAGAGGGATATATCACCGAATTTGAGGAAAAACCCAAGAACCCCAGAAGCGACCTTGCCTCCATGGGTATCTATATTTTCTCCGCAGACAAACTTAAAAAATATCTTACCGAAGACGAAGCGGACCCCACTTCCGAAAACGATTTTGGCAAAAACGTTCTTCCCAAGATGCTTGAAGCGGGCGAAAAAATGGCCGTTTATGCTTTCGAAGGATACTGGAAGGACGTCGGCACAGTCGATTCCCTTTGGGAAGCTCATATGGACCTTCTTGACGGAAGCGACCTCAATCTTTATGAAAAAGACTGGAGAATTTACAGCCGCAACCCGGTAATGCCTCCTCATATGGTTTCCGAAGGCGCAAAAGTAACCGGCTCCATGGTAACCGAAGGCTGTGAAGTTGCAGGTGAAGTTGAAAAATCCGTTCTTTTCGCGGGCGTAACCGTTGAAAAAGGTGCGGAAATAAAAGAAAGTATCGTAATGCCCGGCGCAGTTATCAAAGCCGGCGCAAAAGTTCTTAAAACTATCGTAGGCGAAAAAGCCGTAATCGGTGAAAACGCAAAAGTCGGCTGCGGCTGCGCTGATGCGAAAATCACCCTCATCGGTCCGGAAGCAAATGTTAAAGCGGAAGAAACCGTTGAACCCGGTGCTATCTTTGGAAAGGAGGCCGTAAAATGAAAAACGACATTCTCGGAATCATAGTTTGCAATATGCATGACGACCTTATTCCCCAGCTTACCGCAAACAGAACTCTCGGCTCCATTCCCTTCGGCGGAAGATACCGCATGATCGACTTTGCCCTTTCCAACATGACAAACTCCGGAATTTATGATGTTGGCCTTGTTCCCAGCAAAAATTACCAGAGCCTTATGAACCATGTGGGTAACGGACAGGAATGGGATATGTCCAGAAAGAACGGCGGCCTTTCAATTCTTCCTCCCTATGCGGGCGAAAGAGGCGTTTACCGCGGAAGAATGGAAGCTCTTTACGGCGTTCGTGAATACATAAAAGCCAGCAGTGCCGCCCATGTTGTTCTCAGCGACAGCGACGTTGTTGCAAATATCGATCTTCGCCCGGTTATCAAACAGCACGAGGAAAGCGGCGCGGATATCACCCTTGTTTATAAACGCAGCGAAGTTTTCCGCGAGAAAAAACAGTGCGCGGCACTTTTCTTTGACGAATGCGGAAAGCTGCTTGATCTTTATCTTAATCCGGAACTTGAAGGCACCCAGAATATCTATCTTGATATCGCAATAATCAAGAAACCTCTTCTTGATGAACTTATCGCAGAATGCGCAAGCAAAGATGAGCACAGCTTTGTTCACAGCGTGCTCATGGAGAAAAAAGGCGTGCTCAACATCCGCGGCTACCTTTTCGACGGCTGGTGCAACAAGCTTACCGGACTTCGCAATTATCTTGATGCCTCCCTCGCTCTTCTCGATCCGGCAGTAAGAAAATCTCTCTTCCCGGCAGAAAGACCGATTTATACCCGTGTTCGCGATGAAGTTTCCGCAAAATACGGCGAGAACGCAAAGGTATCCGAAACCCTCGTAACCGACGGCTGCCATATTGACGGTGAAGTTGAAAAATCCGTTCTTTTCCGCAGCGCAACCGTTGAAAAAGATGCGAAGGTAAAAGGCTGTGTGCTTATGCACAACACCTTTGTAGGCGAAGGCTCCACTCTTGAATGGGTCATCACCGATAAAAATGTTGTTATCCCCGCCGGAACCCATCTTGCCGGTTCCGAAAAATATCCGCTCTATATCCCCAAGGATACGGTGCTTTAAAAAATAGGCCCCCTTGTCAAAGGGGGCTGTCAGCGAAGCTGACTGGGGGATTAATAATAATCAACCTGTATGTTTCGCGGTATCAATCCCTTTAAAAGGGGAAGCCTTTGAATTGAGGAGGGAAATTTAATGAACGTTCTTTTTGCGGCAAGCGAAGCAAGACCTTTTATTGCTTCCGGCGGCCTTGCGGACGTAATCGGCGCACTGCCGAAGGCTCTGCTCGGAGCGGGATGCGACTGCAGAGTTATTCTTCCGCTTTATTCCGATATCCCGGATAAATTCCGCGAAGAGCTCCACCGCATTGCCGAAGTCAATGTAAGGCTTGGCTGGCGCGATCTTTACTGCGGACTTTATGAAACCGTTTATAACGGCGTTACTTTCTATTTTATTGATAATGAATATTATTTCAAACGTTCCGGAATTTACGGACATTTTGATGACGGCGAGCGTTTTGCATATTTTTCCAAAGCTGTTCTCGAATGCGTAAAAGTTATGGATTTTGAACCGGAGATAATCCATTGCCACGACTGGCAGACCGGCATGATCCCGACTTTCCTTCGCCTTTTCTATCACGACGAACCTAAGCTTGCAAACGTAAAAACCATATTCACCATCCATAATATCCAGTATCAGGGCAACTATGATATGTATTTTGCCGGAGATGTTCTCGGAATTTCCGAAAGCAGAAAAGGCATGGTCGAATACGACGGCCGCTGCAACTATATGAAAGCCGGCATCGACCAGTGCGATGCTATTTCCACCGTAAGCCCCACCTATGCCGAGGAGATCCAGGATCCCTGGTTCGCATGGGGACTTGACCGCCTTCTCCGGGAAAGAAGATATAAGCTTGCAGGTATTCTCAACGGTATCGATACCGAGAGCTATGACCCTTCCACCGACCCCGAAATCCCTGCAACTTTCTCCAAATATGATCTTTCCGGAAAAGCAAAATGCAAGGCGGAACTTCAGAAGGAGCTGGGCCTTAACGTGGATCCTTCCGCAATGCTCATCGGCATGGTTGGAAGACTTGTTTCCCATAAGGGCCTTGACCTTGTTCGCGCCGTTTGCGACAGAGTTATGGAAGGAAACGTCCAGATAGCTATTCTTGGCAGCGGAGAATCCGCTTTTGAGGGCTTCTTCCGCTATATGCAGGATAAATATCCGGGCCGCATCAGCTTTGTATGCGGATTTATCCCGGCCCTTGCAAGAAGGATTTATGCCGGTTCCGATGTTTTCCTTATGCCCAGCAAGAGCGAACCCTGCGGCCTTGCCCAGATGATCGCGCTTCGCTACGGAACAGTTCCGATAGTCCGCGAAACCGGCGGTCTTAAGGATTCCATCAAGGACCTTGGCGGCATTAAAGGCAACGGTTTTACTTTCCAGACTTATAATGCGGACGATATGCTCGACGCTATCCACCGCGCCCAGATGCTTTATTACAAAAGCGAAAAATGGAAAGAGGCTGTTCTCAATGCTCTTTCCTGTGATTTCAGCTGGAACAAAAGCGCCCACGCATATACCCGCCTTTATGAATCCGTAACGGGTAAAAAAGGATAATAAAAATAAATAAGCGGCGGGAAATTTCCCGCCGCTTTTTATTTTATCTTTGTTTTCGGATCGATAAATTTTCCGTTTTCCTTCATGGCAAAATGGAGGTGGGAGTTTTTGTCGATTTCCGCAAGATTGGTGTCCCCAAGGGTCCCGATAACGTCGCCGGATTTAACTTCGTCCCCGGCTTTTACGGAAGGTTCTTCCGCAAGGCCGCTGTAAATACTGGTGATGCCCTTATCATGGGTGATTTCGATAACTGTACCCCAAAGAGGGTCGTTTGTTACGGATTTTACTTTTCCGTCCGCGGCGGCTTTGATCTCTGTTCCCGCTTCGGCGGCAATATCAATGCCGTCATGGGTGCGCCATTCGTTCAGGGCTTCGTATTTTACAAGTTCGCCGGCGCTGTGATTTCCGATGATCTCACCATCAAGAGGCATGACGTATGCGGTACCTTTATTGACAAAATTAAAAGTGCTTTCCTCTTTTTTCTCCTCGGGTTTTTCCTCGATTTCAACGTTTTCCTTGGGTTTTCCAACCTCTTCAGAAGCAAAAATGGAATCGTTCGGGTTATAGTTTTCTTCGATTACAACGCGGTTTTCCGTTTTGGGAACGTCATCTTTTTCTTTGACGGAATCTATAACGCTGTCTGCGGTTGCCCATGCAGCGGCAACGGCACCGAGAATACAAACCGCCATTGCGGCATAAAATCCGCGGCCGGAAAGAAAGCCCGAAAGGCCGCCTTTTCTATTGTTTTTCATTCGATATGACCACCTTTTTATAAAATAATCCTTTGGTCATATTTTTGCCGAAGAGGAATTTTTTATGCGGAAGAAAAAATGAAAAATATGGTGAAAAATAAAAAATCCGCCGAAGAGGTTTTTGTATTGCCTAAAAAACATAAAAATGATATTCTTTTATAAGAAATATTTTTCCCGGAGGAAAAGATGTATAAAATTATAAAAACCTGCGGCAAGGCACGCAGAGCAAGGCTTGAAACTCCCCACGGCGTTATTGAAACGCCGGTTTTTATGAACGTTGGAACAGCGGCGGCCATCCGCGGCGGCGCTTCCACCGATGATTTGAGGGAGATAGGTACCCTTGTTGAACTTTCAAACACATATCATCTCCATATGCAGCCCGGCGAGGAACTTATTGCAAGGCTTGGGGGACTTCATAAATTTATGAACTGGGATAAACCGATACTTACGGATTCCGGCGGTTTTCAGGTTTTTTCGCTCCATAATCTTCGCCGTATAAAAGAGGAGGGCGCATATTTTACCTCCTATATCGACGGAAGAAAAATTTTTATGGGCCCGGAAGAATCAATGCAGATACAGTCAAAACTGGGAAGCGATATTGCCATGGCCTTTGATGAATGCATCGAAAACCCTGCGCCAAGGGATTATGTTGAAAAATCCGTTGCAAGAACGACCCGCTGGCTTCACCGCTGTATTGCGGAACACGAAAAGCTTGCAAAAGTTTCGGACAACGTAAATCCCGGCCAGCTGCTTTTCGGAATAAACCAGGGCGGAACCTATGACGATATCCGCATTGAGCATATGAAAGAAATAGCAAAGATAGAGGGCCTTGACGGCTATGCCATCGGAGGACTTTCCGTCGGCGAAAGTGCAGAGGAGATGTACCGCATCATAGACGCCGTTGAACCCTATATGCCGAAGGATAAGCCAAGATATCTTATGGGCGTCGGAACTCCCCTCAATATCCTTGAGGGAGTTCACAGAGGGGTTGATTTTTTCGACTGTGTTCTTCCTCTTCGCAACGCCCAGCACGGAAACGTTTTTACCTGGAACGGAAAAGTCCGCATCCTTGCGGAAAAATTCAAATATGACGGAACACCTATTGACGAAAACTGTCACTGCCCCGCCTGCAGAAGCTACAGCAAGGGATATATCCGCCACCTTCTTAAAGCGGATGAGCGCCTTGGAATGCGTCTTTGTGTTCTTCATAATCTCTGGTTCTATAACGAAATGATGGCGGAAATAAGAAAACAGATCGAAAACGGAACCTTTGAAGAATTTTATCAAAAATACAGAGATATACTTGATAAACAGGTATAAAGAAAAAAGCCTCCCGAAAAGGGAGGCTTTTTTATCAGGTTGCACGTTCTTCCCTCGGACGGAAAAGCAGTGTGATCCCCCAAACAGCCCCAAGACCCACAAGGGTATAGACAATGCGGCTGAAAATATCTTCGGATCCTCCGAAAAGCCATGCAACAGCATCAAAATCAAGAAGGCCAACAAGCCCCCAGTTGATACCGCCGATAACGATAAGCGCAAGGGCGATTCTGTCCGCCCAGGTAATGGCGCTCATATCCATAAAAAACATCTCCTTTATTGTTTTGAACCTATTTTTCCCGCTTTTTGAAAAAATATGCCGAAAAGGATTTTACATTTTATGTGTTTGTATGGTATGATTATATAAATAACGCTTTTGCAAAAAAATAAAATCCCCGGCAAGGAGTTTTAAATGTTAAAAAAAATTATTTCTGTTGTTCTTTGCATCATAACGGTGCTTTCAATATCTGTTCCCGCCTTTGCGGCGGTTCCCTCATCCGAAATCATTTCCGAAACCTGGTGCGTAATGGACGCAAAAACCGGCCAGATACTCATCGGCGGAAACGAAAATGCAAAAAGAGAACCCGCTTCCATCACAAAAATACTTACCTGTGCCATGGCATTGGAGCGCCTTGACCCAAAGGCTTCCTATACTTTTTCAAAAGAAGCCGCAAGCTATGACTATGCAAGCACCCATCTTGCTTTTACCGAGGGAGAAACCTGCACCATTGAGGATCTTCTTTACGGCGCAATGGTGGAATCCGCAAACGACTGCGCCATGGGCCTTGCGGATGCCGCCGCAGGCAGCCAGCTTGCGTTTGTTCGCCTTATGAACGAAAAACTTGCGGAACTTGGATGCACCGGCTCCCATTTTTCAAATGTCACCGGCATGCCGGAAATGAACCATTACTCCACTGCAAGGGATATGGCCGTTATTACAAAATACGCCCTTTCCGTTCCCGGATTCATGACCTATTTTTCCGCCTGGGAATGGACTATTCCCGAAACAAATAAAAACGCCGCAAGAACTTTTGGAACCCACCACGCCATGATAGTCGGCAGCGAATATAACAAAACTTTCGGCTATGACTATGCCACCGGCGGAAAACTCGGCTGGACGGAAGAAGCCCTGCATACCGCCGTTACCACCGCTGATAACGGCGAAATGGAACTTATCTGCGTTGTTATGAAAAGCAAGCACAAAAACGCAAAGTATAAGGATTCCACACTTCTTCTCGATTACTGCTTCGATAATTTCAAAACCGTCGAGATTCCCGTTTCCGTAAAGAAATCGGAGCTTTCCGTCTATGAGGGCGAAGAACTTTACGGAAAAATGACCGTTTATCCCATGGCATCCGTAAACATCCTTCTTACGGATGACCTTTCTGCCTCGGATGTTTCCGTAAAAACAAATATTCCGGAAAGCTGCCTTCTTTCCGAAGTAAGCAGTGTTGCTCTTGAAATAAGCATTGACAAAACAAGCGCAAATATGTCCACCGGAAAATTTTCCGTTTCTCCTGAGTATCATATCGTAAAGGAATCCTCAGTTGTTTCCTCCGATGCGGAACTTGGAAATGAGGGAAGTACCTTTAAATGGTGGGTATTCATCCTAATTCCCCTCGGCGTTTTCGGAACTCTTGTTGTAATCGTTCTCATAATCCGCGCATATAATATAAGAAAATATAAAAAGCTTCGCCGCCACCAGCATTACAGAAGACTTGGCCACGATAAATAATTGCAAACGTAAAAAAAACTTGCATTCCGCTTTTTATTATGATATATTAAATTCAATATTATAAATGCGATGACCGGGAGAAGTAACCGTATCACTTGAGCACCAGAGAGGTGAACAGAAAGCTGAAAGTTCACTTGTTTGAGCACGGAGAAATGCACCCGATGAGCACAAAACGGGAAAGCTTGTTTCTTGAGCACGGCGAGTATCGTTTTGCGGAGCGCCACCGTTAAAAGGCAGCGGGTTTTTATGACTCGGCAAAGGGATAAACCGGAGTGGAACCGCGATAATTTCTGTATTTTTACCGCCTCCGTCACAAGAAAATTGTGGCGGAGGCTTTTTTATTTTTTGCTTATTCTTCCCGCAGGGGCGGCTGTCAGCCGCCCGCGGGCGCATAGTATGCGCCCATACAGCAAGGAAAGGAGATAATTTTATGTTTTCCGGCCTTAAAAAAGATATAGATGCCGTTCGTGAAAGGGACCCGGCGGCCCCTTCTGCATTAAAAGTTCTTATTATGTATTCCGGTCTTCATGCCATTATGTGGCACAGACCCGCATACTGGCTTTGGAACCACGGCTTTAAGTTCATAGCCCGCGCCCTTTCACAGATAGTCCGCTTTTTTACCGGAGTTGAGATACACCCGGCGGCAAAGCTCGGAAGGGGAATCCTTATTGACCACGGCGCCGGCGTTGTTATAGGCGAAACCGCCGAAGTGGGCGATGGCTGCACAATTTATCAGGGAGTTACCCTCGGCGGTACCGGCAAGGAAACCGGAAAACGCCATCCGACCCTTGAAAAAAACGTGATAGTCGGCTGCGGTGCAAAGGTTCTTGGTCCGTTCACCGTTGGAGAAGGATCAAAAATTGCCGCAAACGCCGTTGTTCTCAACACAATTCCGGAATATTCCACCGCCGTGGGCGTTCCCGCAAGGGTTGTTCGCCAGCACGGAAAAAAGGTGATCCCTGCGGAAAAACTTGACCAGGTCCATATTCCTGACCCGGTTTCCCAGGAAATCTGCAAGCTCTATATGGAAATCGACCGCCTTAAAGCGGAACTTGCGGAGATGAAAAACAGCCTTCCCGGAGGGGAAGGTGGCATTTCCGAAGGAAATGACGGATGAGGGACAGCCGTGCCTAAAAATTTTGAACCAAACTCAAAGTTAAGCGAAAAAGCCAAAGACTTACGCAAAAATATGACACCGGAAGAAAGACATCTTTGGTATGATTTTTTAAGATTATATCCGATACAATTCAACTGCCAGCGTATCATCGGCAACTATATCGTTGATTTTTATTGCAGAAAAGCAAATCTTGTAATAGAGATTGACGGAAAGCAGCACTATATTCCGGATGGTATCAGTTATGACAAAGAACGGACCGATTACTTGAACAGCATAGGAATTGAAGTGGTCCGCTTTTTAAATAAAGATATAAATGACAATTTTCAAAATGTCTGCGCACACATTGATATGACCGTAAAGCGACGAATGGGATAATCCCTCATCCGTCCGCTTCGCGGCCACCTTCCCCTCTGGGAAGGCTATTTCAACATAAAGGAGAACCCAAAATGAAAGTTTTCAACACCATGACAAGACAGAAGGAGGAACTTGTTCCTCTTGTTCCGGGCGAATATAAAATTTATGCCTGCGGACCCACTGTTTATAATTTCATCCATATCGGAAACGCAAGACCTATCTGCGTTTTTGATGTACTTCGCCGCTATCTTGAATTCCTCGGTAACAAGGTAACCTTTGTTCAGAACTTTACCGACGTTGACGATAAAATCATCAAGCGCGCAAACGAAGAGGGCATCACCTCCGCGGAAGTTGCTGAAAAATATATCGCGGAATATAAAAAGGATGCGGAGGGCCTTGGCGTAAAAGCGGCAACCGTTCATCCCAAGGCAACCGAAAACATGGAAAAGATCATCGAGATCGTTGAATCCCTTGTTGAAAAAGGATTTGCATATCCTCTTTCCGACGGTTCCGTTTATTTCCGCGTCCGCAAATTTGATGAATACGGAAAACTTTCCCATCAGGATGTTTCCGACCTTGAATCCGGTGCAAGAATCGAAGCGGATACCGAAAAAGAAGATCCCCTCGACTTCTGCCTTTGGAAGGCCGCAAAACCCGGCGAGCCCAGCTGGTCCTCTCCCTGGGGAGAAGGAAGACCCGGCTGGCATATCGAATGCACCGCAATGATCAAAAATCACCTTGGTGAAACCATCGATATCCACTGCGGCGGCCAGGACCTTATCTTCCCCCATCATGAAAACGAAATTGCCCAGGGCGAATGCTGCACCGGCCATGAATATGCCCGCTACTGGATGCATAACGGTTACATCAACATTGATAACGTAAAAATGTCCAAATCCCTCGGAAACTTCTTTACCGTTCGCGACGTTGCGGAAAAATACGGCTATGAGCCCATCAAATATATGATGATCCAGGCCCATTACCGTATGCCCCTCAACTATACTCTTACCGTTATCGAATCCGCAAAAGCTTCTCTTGAAAGAATGTATACCTGCCGCGACAACCTTGACTTTGCCATCGAAAACGCACCGGCAGAAATGCAGGGCGGAGAAGAGGAGTTTATTGCAATGCTTGCGGAGAAAAAACAGGCATTCATCACCGCCATGGATGACGACCTTAACACCGCAGACGCTGTTGCCGTTATCTTTGACCTTGTTCGCGAGATAAACACCTTCATCACTGCTCCTCATGCAAAAGAAACTCTTGAAAAAGGCGCGGAGCTTTTTGACGCACTTACCAATGTTCTCGGTATTCTCTATAACCGCAAAAAAGAGAGCCTTGAGGAAGAGGTAGAGCAGCTTATCGCTGCACGCCAGGCCGCAAGAAAAGAGCGCAACTGGGCAGAGGCAGACCGCATCCGCGACGAGCTTAAAGCCATGGGCATTGTTCTCGAAGATACCCCCCAGGGCGTAAAATGGAAAAAAGCATAAACAAGAGTTGAGCTTTATTTCATAAAATTTTAAAAACCCTGTGCTAAACTTATGGATATAATTTATATTCATAATTAAGGATTTTAACAATAATGGAACTTGAAAAAACCTATCATTTCCGCGTGGATACCGCCGCGCAGAATGAAAACAAAGCACTCACTCTTTCGGCGCTGCAGCGGATAATCGTTACCGTTTCGGAAGAACATCTTAAAAATATCGGAATGGACGTTCCGGCCCTTATGGAAAGATACGGCGTTTCATGGATCCTGCTCACCCTTTCCGCAAGGATAAAAAGCCCCGTTGTTCCGGGAGAAAACCTTTCTGTAAGAACCTGGCATACCAATAAAAAAGGCCTTTATTACCGCAGAGATATCGAAATATGTCATGAGGACGGAACCCTTGCCGCCGTTGCGGCAACCTTTTCCTCGATTTTCGATATGAATACCCGCCGCCTTTGCACGAATGAAGAGGTCCTTGCTGCGGTGGATGCCCTTGGAGAAGGAAAGGAACTTTTTCCTGCGGAAAGCCGCCTTCGTATAAAACCGGAGGATTTTTCCGTTGTTATGACACAAAACGTTATGCCAAGCTGGATAGACGCCCTTGGCCATGTAAATAACTTCCGCTACGGCGACCTTATTACTGACGCCCTTTCGGAAGAAACAAGGGGAAAACTTAAAGAACTTTCGGGTTTTGATATTGGATTTACCGGCGAACTTCGCCTTGGCGAAAGCGTTGAGCTTTGCATAAAAGAAGAGGAAAACACCGTTTTTGCCGCAGGAATCCGTTCTTCTGACGGAAAACCTGCCTTTGTATCAAAACTTATATTCTGATATGATAAAACGCACGCTTTAAAGGCGTGCGTTTTATGTTTTTAAAACAATTTATGTTTGGACTGTTATTTTCCTATTAAATATGTTATAATAACTTAAAATGGGTTAAAAGCGAATTCTTTTAGTTGAAAGGATAAAATAAATGGAACAATATAACGTAACCGGCATGAGCTGTGCCGCATGCTCCGCAAGGGTTGAAAAGGCTGTTTCTGCGGTGGAGGGCGTAACCTCCTGCTCCGTAAGCCTTCTTACAAACTCCATGGGAGTTGAAGGAACAGCTTCGCCGGAAAATATAATCGCCGCTGTTGAAGCGGCGGGCTACGGTGCTTCGGTAAAAAGTGCCGAGGCAAAAGAAAATCCGGTAAAAAAATCCGATGCCCTCGAGGATAAGGAAACGCCCGTCCTTAAAAAAAGGCTCATAGCTTCCGTTGGCTTTCTTCTTGTTCTTATGTATATCTCCATGGGCCATACCATGTGGGGCTGGCCTCTTCCGGCATTTCTTGAGGACAACTGCATAGCCATCGGCATTGCGCAGATGCTTCTTGCCGGTATCGTAATGGTAATAAACCAGAAGTTCTTCATCAGCGGTTTTAAGGGCCTTATGCATAAGGCGCCGAATATGGATACCCTTGTTGCTCTCGGTTCCGGCGCTTCCTTTGTTTACAGCGTATATGCCCTTTATTCCATGACCGAGGAGGTCATAGCCGGAAACATAGCCGGAGCACATCATTATCTTCATGAGTTCTATTTTGAATCCGCAGCGATGATTCTTGCGCTTATAACAGTTGGAAAAATGCTCGAGGCACGTTCAAAAGGAAAAACTACCGATGCCCTTCGTTCCCTTATGGATCTTGCGCCGAAAACCGCAAACGTAATCCGTGACGGAAGCGAAGTTACCGTTGGCATTGAGGAAGTGCGCAAAGGTGATATCTTTGTTGTTCGTCCGGGAGAAAGCATTCCCGTTGACGGAATCATCCTTGAGGGAGAAACCGCAGTCAACGAAGCGGCTCTTACCGGCGAAAGCATTCCTGTGGATAAAACTGTCGGCTCCTTTGTTTCTGCCGCAACCATGAACCAGAGCGGATTTATAAAATGCGAAGCATCCCGCGTCGGCGAGGATACCACCCTTTCCCAGATAATCAAAATGGTCGAAGGGGCCGCCGCAACAAAAGCTCCCATAGCAAAAGTTGCGGATAAAGTTTCCGGCGTTTTTGTCCCGGTGGTAATTACCATTGCGCTCATCACCGCCGCAGTATGGCTCTTTCTTGGCGAAACGGTCGGCTTTGCTGTTGCAAGAGGAATTTCCGTCCTGGTAATAAGCTGTCCCTGTGCTCTCGGCCTTGCAACTCCCGTTGCTATAATGGTCGGAAGCGGAGTTGGCGCAAAAAACGGCATACTTTTCAAAACCGCCGCATCTCTTGAGGAAGCGGGAAGAATCGATATCGTTATCATGGACAAAACCGGAACCATCACAAAAGGCGAACCGGCCGTTACCGATATCATAACCCCGGAGGACGTTAAAGAAAGCGCCCTTATGAAAATCGCCGTTGCCCTTGAATGCAAAAGCGAACATCCCCTTGCAAAAGCAATCGTCAGAAGAGGCGAGGAACTTGAGATCCAGTCCTCCGGCGTTCAGAGTTTCTATGCCCTTCCGGGCAACGGAGTTACCGGCGTTCTGGGCGGAATTTCCGTTTTCGGCGGAAATCTTGACTTTATAAAAAATACCGCGCCCGTTCCGGAAGAGATGATAACCGCCGCGGAAGAACTTGCAAACGAGGGAAAAACCCCTCTCTTTTTCAGCGGAAACGGAATGTTCCTCGGAATCATCGCCGTTGCGGATGTTATCAAGGAAGAAAGCCCCGATGCGGTTGCGCGCCTTAAAAATATGGGCATAAAAACCGTTATGCTTACCGGTGACAACGAACGCACCGCAAAAGCCATTGCGGAAAAAGTCGGTGTTGATGAAGTTATAGCCGGAGTTCTTCCGGAAGGAAAGGAAGAAGCAGTCCGCCGCTTTAAAGAGGAAGGCAAGGTCGTTATGGTGGGCGACGGAATAAACGACGCCCCGGCTCTTACTTCTGCTGATATCGGCATCGCCATAGGCGCCGGAACGGATGTCGCCATCGACTGTGCGGACATTGTTCTTATGCAGAGCCGCCTTTCCGACGTGCCGGCGGCAGTTTCCCTTGGAAGAGCTACCCTCCGCAACATCCGCCAGAACCTTTTCTGGGCATTCATCTATAACAGCATCGGCATTCCCCTTGCGGCAGGCGCATTTGTTGCTTTCGGCATAGAACTCAACCCAATGTTCGGTGCCGCCGCCATGAGCCTTTCCAGCTTCTGTGTTGTTACAAACGCCCTTCGCCTCAACTTTGTTGATATTTTTAATCCGAAGCACGACAAAAAGCGTAAACATAAGGCAAAAAACGTTACCGAAGCCAAAGCGGTTTTGGAAGAAACCGAAAAACCAAAAGCTGAAGCAGAAGAAGCTCCCGTAATTTTGGAAGAACAGCCTGCGGAAGAAGTTAAGGCTGAAGAAGTTTTGGAAACTGCAGAAGCTCCTGCTGAAATCACCGAAAAGATCTATAAAGTCACCGGAATGATGTGCGGCCACTGTGAAGCACATGTAAAAGAGGCTCTTGAAGCCATTGATGGCATTGCCGAAGCAAGCCCTTCATTCCTTTATGACTCCGTTACCGTAAAAATGACAAAAGAAGTTTCCGATGATGCGATAAAAGAAGCGGTTGAAAACGCGGGTTACAAAATGGGATGATTTTCCTCAAAAGATTAACCGTTTATTAAAAAATCGGAAAAAACAAATTCAATTTAAAAGGTTATTATGTGTCAAGCGGCAAAATACTGAAAAATTTCAAAAAATTTTTGAAATCCATGCAATACTTTTGCTGTTTTTAAGCACTTAATATATACTGCGCTTTTTTGCGCCGTATCAAAACACAAAAAATGCAAACAATATTGCCGGAAAAACCGGCAAAAAGTTTTAAAAAAAGAAAGGAATTATTAAAAATGAAAAAAATTCTTGCACTTATCCTTGCTATGATGATGGTTCTCTCCTTTGCTGCATGCGGCGGCGAACAGGCAGAAGAAAATAACGGTGACGAAACTGCTGTTAACCCCGTTGAAGGCACTCCCGAAGAGATCATCGACAAAATCTATGCAGAATTTGCTGCACAGCCCGAATTTCCCATTATGTCCATGAACCTTGCTGACATGGATGCAGAAGCATTCCCCATGTACACCGGCCTTGCAGATAACTCCAAAGTTAAAGAAGCTGCATTCTCCGAAGCAATGATGGGTTCCCAGGCATATTCCATGGTAATTGTTCGTCTTAACGACGCAGCAGATTCCGAAGCAGTTGCAACCGAAATGGTAAACGGCATCGACACCAGAAAATGGATCTGTGTTGAAGCAGACGACCTTGTTGTTGCAGCATACGGCGATGTTGTTATGCTCTACATGGTAGACAGCACCTTCGGTCTTCCTTCTTCCAATGCTGTTGAAGCATTCAACACCGTTTGCGGCGGCGAAGCAACCGTTTACACCAGATAATCGGATTTTTTAAAACAGAATGGGCGCAATTTTTGCGCCCATCTTATAAAAACGGCGTATAAAAGCAGAAAACGCCGTCCCGGGGGCTTTGCATAAGAACAAAACCTTGGGGACAGCGTTTTCTGCATTATGATTTTTTGAGGATTTTGGAGGTGAACGATTTGCTCTTTTCGAGCATACCATTCCTTTATTATTTTCTTCCGGCGGTAATGCTTTGTTATTTTGCAGTGCCGAAAAAGCTTAAAAATGCAGTTCTTTTTGTGTTCAGCCTTGTTTTTTATGCCTGGGGCGAGCCGGTTTATGTTTTTCTTATGGCGGCTTCCATAACCTTTGCATGGGGCTTTGCGCTTTTGATGGAAAAAGCAAAAACACAGAAGATTAAAAAGATATTTATGATAGTGTCGGTCTGCATAAGTTTTGCATTCCTCTGCTATTTTAAATATGCGGACTTTTTTATTTCAAACTTCAATGCCGCAACGGGACTTTCTGTTCCGCTTTTAAGGATAGCTCTTCCGGTGGGTATAAGCTTTTATACTTTCCAGATAGCAAGCTATACCATTGACATTTACCGCGGCGACGCAAAGGCAAAACGCAATATCGTTGATTTCGGAACCTACGTCGTGCTGTTCCCCCAGCTTATTGCGGGACCCATTGTTCGCTATGTTGACATTGCGGAGCAGCTTGAGCACCGTGAGCACAGCCTTGAAAAAGCCGCTTACGGAATCCAGCGTTTTTGCATCGGACTCGGCAAAAAAGTTCTTTTTGCAAATGCCTTCGGCGAACTTTGCTCCATCTTTAGGGAAAGCAGCGAGCAGACGGTGCTCTTTTACTGGATGTATGCGGCGGCCTTTATGCTCCAGATATATTTTGACTTCTCCGGTTATTCCGATATGGCCATAGGTCTTGGAAGAATCTTTGGATTTACCTTCCTTGAAAACTTTGATTTTCCCTATATTTCAAAAAGCATCACCGAATTCTGGCGCAGATGGCATATGTCCCTCGGAAGCTGGTTCCGTGATTACGTATATATTCCCCTTGGCGGAAACCGCGTGAGCACGCCCCGCTGGCTTTTCAACATTTTTGTTGTATGGTTCCTTACGGGCTTTTGGCACGGGGCCGACTGGCAGTTTATCGCATGGGGACTTTTCTATGGAACTCTCCTTGTTATTGAAAAAATCTGGCTTAAAAAATGGCTTGATAAAGCCCCTTCCTTTGTAAGCCATATCTATGTGCTCTTCTTTACTGCCATTGGATTTGTTATATTCAACTCCGTGAGCATCGGCGGCGCACTCGAGGATCTTAAAGGTATGTTCGGCCTTTCGGATATACCCCTTTCCGGAACTGAAACGCTCTATTATCTCAAGAGCTACGGTCTTATGTTTATCGCCGGTTCTCTTCTTGCAACACCGGTTATCAAGAACGTGCTCAAAAAGATCAATGCAACCTCTTTGGGCGGAAAAATCATCGCTTTTGCAAAACCCATTGGCTTTGCGGCGGTGCTCATAATCGTTACGGGATACCTTGTTGACGGTTCCTTTAACCCGTTCCTCTATTTCAGATTTTAAAAGGCGGTGGATATATGAAAAAGAAAACAGAATATATCTATACCGTCGTGCTCGTGGCGGTTATAATCTTCGGTCTTTTTGCATGGGCGGTGCTCAAGCCTATGGATGATTTTTCCGAAAGCGAAAGAAGACCCCTCGAAAAGTTCCCGGAGCTTTCCGTAAAAACTATTTTAAACGGCGATTTTATGGAAAACTTTGAAGATTATACAAATGATCAGTTTCCTCTGCGCGATGGATTCCGCAGCGTAAAGGCGCTGGCTCAGTATTATCTTTTCGGCCTTTCCGATAACAACGATCTTTACTATACCGAAGGCCAGATCGCAAAACTTGATTTTCCGCTGGACGAAAAATCCCTCGAATATGCAAAGGACCGTTTTACCGAGCTTTATGAAACCTATATGGACGGCAAGGTAAATAAAGTCGTTTTCTCCGTTGTTCCGGATAAGGGTTTTTATCTTGGCGCAGCAAACGGTTATCCTGTTATGGATCACGCCGCCATGGAAAAATATTTTGAGGAAAACCTTGGCTTTGCGGAATATGTTAAGATAAGCGGCCTTCTTGATAAAAACGATTACTATGCCGCAGATACCCATTGGCGTCAGCAGGATATAACCGAAGCGGCAGATGCGCTTCTTTCCGCTCTTGACGCAAGACCTTTTGAAAATCTTGAGGAAACTCTTGCAACGGATAAATTCCACGGCGTTTATTACGGCCAGAGCGCCCTTCCTCTTCCGGCGGAAGAGATAATCTATCTTCATAACCCGGAACTTGATTCCATGACCGTTATGAATTTTGAAACCGGAAAAGAAACCGGGGTTTATGATTTTGATAAGCTTGAGAGCAAGGATCCTTATGAATTTTATCTTTCCGGAGCGGCTGCTCTTCTTGAGGTAAATAACCCCTCTGCGGAAAGCGACCGCCATCTTATCATTTTCCGTGATTCATTCGGTTCTTCCATAGCTCCCCTTCTTATGCGCGACTATGCAAAGATAACCATTGTCGATACCCGCTATATCGCTCCGGCGATGCTCGGCGATTATGTTGATTTTGAGGATGCGGACGTTCTCATGCTTTACAGCAGTCTTATTCTTAACGACAGCTATATTTTTAAAAAATAATAAAAAAGGTACGCTTTTTTTACAAAGCGTGCCTTTTTTTATATATTTGTCAGTATGGTAAACAGCTCACAAAATCATCACAAAAGGGTGATATAAAATTTTCCATATATTATATAAAGGGGAATTTTGATGCACGAACTGGGCGTTCTTTGCCGGGCGGTTAAAAAGGTAAGCGAAATTGCAGAAAAAAACAATATATCCGCAGTAAAGCATATGACGCTTGAGGTTGGGGAGGAATCTACCTTTGTTCCGATTTTTTTTGAAAAGCTTTTTCCGGTGGCAATAGAAAATCTTCCGGTAATGAAAAACGCTGTTCTTAAAATCGAAACAGTGCCCGGAAAAAACCTTGTGATAAAGGAAATCGGATATTAACATACTAAGGGGAAAATATGGAAGAGATCAAAAAACAGGCAAGCAACATAGACGAGGAAGGAAACGTTCTTTATCTTGATAACGAGCGTCTTGACAGAAAGGAAGTTCCTTTCCCTCCGTATAAAAACAAGGGCAACGGTCTTGGAATATATAACTGGCTCAAGGAGCATGTTATCTATATGAGCGATACCCGCTGGCCGCTGGCACTTAAACTTTACAAGATGTTCGTAAAGTTTTCCGTATGGATGAAGGAAGGCGGATTAAAGGCAAAAATCTATAAAAAAGGAATAATGCTTTCTCCGGATATGGAAACCCATACTTCCACGGTTGTTATGCCCCTCAACGTTGACATAACCGAGGAGAGTCAAAAAGTTGTTGTTCCGATGGATATCATCAAGGAATCCCTTAAAAACGCAACTTTCATCGGAGGAATGGATTCCTGCCTTTGCCGCGAGGCAAACGACTGTAAAGATTTTCCCCATGATATCGGCTGCCTTTTCCTTGGCGAAGCGGGAAAAATAATTGAAAAACACGGCCTTGGAAGACAGCTTACATACGAAGAGGCCTGCGCAAGAGTTGATAAAGCCGCGGAATACGGCCTTATGGGCCAGGCGGTTTGGGTCGAAGTTGAACAGCTTCTTTGGGGCATACGCAACGACCAGATGGATAAATTTCTTGAGATATGCTTCTGCTGTCCCTGCTGCTGCATCGCGGTAAGACTTGCCCGCAATGCAACATCTAAGGAACGTCACCGCTTCCATCCCGCTGGCTGGACTGCTGTTCCGGACAGAACAAAATGCGTCGGCTGCAAAAAGTGTATAACCGCAAAAAACGGCTGTCCGGTCGAGGCAATAAGCTTTGGTGATGACGGAAAAGTTATTATAAATCAGGAGATATGTGTCGGCTGCGGAATATGCAAAAACCGCTGCAATGTCGGCGCGATCCAGATAAAACAGACCATGCCCATGAGAAAGGACCTTCACGAATATTTCATGAAGGACTATAATATGGACCTTAAAATCTGGGAGGAAAACTGAATGGATGAAATAAGGATAATCGAAGTTAAACAAAGCGTTTTTGAAGATAATAATAAAGACGCAGAGGAACTTCGCGCACAGCTTAAAACAGAAAAAACATTTCTTCTCAACCTTATGTCCTCTCCCGGTTCCGGAAAAACAACAACCCTCAAGGCTCTTGCAAAAGAACTTTCCGGAAAGGTAAACTGGGCGGTAATGGAAGCGGATATCGATTCCGCCGTTGATGCAGAAGCTATGCAGAAAGAGGGCGTTTGCTCCATCCAGATACATACCGGAGGAATGTGCCATCTTGATGCGGATATGACCCGTCAGGGCCTTTGCGAGCTTGGAACCGAGGGGCTTGACCTTGTTGTTCTTGAAAACGTTGGCAACCTTGTATGCCCGGCGGAATTTGATACCGGCGCATCAAAAAACATGACAATTCTTTCCGTTCCGGAGGGCCACGATAAGCCTCTTAAATATCCCCTTATGTATGAAACCTGCGACCTTCTTGTAATAAACAAAATCGACGTTCTGGATTATTTTGACTTTGATAAGGAAAAAGTTGTGCAGTATGCAAAAATGCGCAACCCGGATATAGATATTATTTTTATTTCCGCAAAAACCGGGGAGGGCATCCCGGAGCTTTGTGAATGGATACTTAAAAACGTTTCGGAATGGAACAGCTAAAAAACGCAATAAAAAAACGGCAGGTTTTTATACCTGCCGTATTTTTTATCAGTCGTTATCCGATTTGTTTAAATCTTTTTCTTTAAGTTCGTTTATGATAGGAAGGATCATGGGCGAACGCTGGGTAACGGTATAGAGATATCCGCCGAGAGAATCGCGGATCTTTGTTTTAAGGTTCTGCCAATCGCGCTTGTTTTCGGAAATTCCGGAAAGAACGGCTGTTTCAACAACGGCCTTTGCGGCGGTTATAAGCTCTTCGGAATCCTTGACGTAAACAAATCCGCGGGAAAGGATATCCGGTCCGGAAAGTATGGTGCCCTTGTCGCTGAGGGTTACGGAAACGACCATGATTCCGTCCTCGCCAAGGTGTTTTCTGTCCCTAAGAACAACGTTGCCGACATCGCCGACGCCAAGACCGTCAACAAGAACGGCCCCTGCGGTAACGGTGGAAGCATCGTTTATTCCGTTTACGGAAACTTCGATAACCCTTCCAAGTTCCGGAATAACAACGTTGTCCTCGCTCATGCCCATCTGAACAGCAAGTTCGCTGTGTTTTTTAAGGTGTTTATATTCGCCGTGAACGGGGATGAAATACTGGGGTTTTGTAAGAGCGAGCATAAGTTTCTGCTCGTCCTGACAGGCGTGTCCGGAAACATGGATCTGGCTGTAGCGCTCATAAACAACTTCCGCTCCGAGCTTCATAAGCTCGTTAACAACTTTGCCGACATATTTTTCGTTGCCCGGAATGGGGTATGCGGAAATGATAACAAGGTCGCGGGAAGTGATGTTAACTTTTCTGTGGTCGCCGGTGGACATTCTTGTAAGGGCGGACATGGGCTCGCCCTGGCTGCCGGTGGTGACTATGCAGACTTCTTCCTCGGGCATTTTGTTTATCGCATCGAGGGAAACAACAGTACCCTCCGGTGCTTCAAGATAGCCGAGTTCAAGAGCTTTTGCAACAACCTGTTCCATGCTTCTTCCGGAAACAGCAACTTTTCTTCCGAATTTGACGGCGGAATCTATGACCATCTGTACTCTGTGTACGTTGGAGGAGAAGGTTGCAACGATTATGCGTTTATCCGCGCCGTTTTTGAAAAGAACGTCAAAGCTTTCGCCGACTACTCTTTCGCTGGGGGTACTGCCGGGGCGCTCCGCGTTGGTGGAATCCGAAAGAAGGGCAAGAACGCCTTTGTTTCCAAGTTCGCCAAAGCGGGCAAGGTCAATGATGCCGCCGCGGGTGGGAGTGTAATCGACCTTATAGTCGCCGGTCTGGATAACAACGCCCGCCGGGGTATGGATCGCAAGGGCGCAGGAATCCGGAATGGAATGGTTGACATAGATAAATTCAACGCTCATAATGCCTGCAGCAACGATATCGCCGGGTTTTACGATGTTGAGTTTTGCAGAATTGAGAAGGTTTTTTTCCGCAAGCTTGTTTTCAATAAGCGCCATGGAAAAACGGGTTGCAAAAACCGGAATATTGAGCTTCTGAAGAAGATAGGGAACGGCGCCGATATGGTCCTCGTGGCCGTGGGTGATAAAAAGGCCCTTTATCTTCTCCTTGTTTTCTTCAAGATAGGTAAAATCCGGAATAACAAGGTCAATGCCGAGCATTTCCTCATCCGGGAAGGCCATTCCGCAGTCAACGATTATGATTTCGTTTTCGTATTCATAAACCGTAAGGTTTTTTCCGATTTCGCCAAGTCCGCCAAGGGGAATGATTTTAAGGGGCGGATTTTTGGATGCGGCGGTGGGGCGGCCGCGTTTTTTCTTGTTCCAGTTCCAGCCGGAATTTTTCTTTTCGATATTTTCGGTTTTTTGGGTTTCTTTTTTGTTTTTTGCTGCCTGTTTCTTTGCGGGAGCCTGTTTTTTTAAAATTTCTGCGGCGCTTTTTTTCGGGCGGCCGCGTTTTTTTTCGTTTTTTTCTTCTTCGTCGTGGTCATACTGGGCTTCCGGAAGGCTTGCAAGAATTTTATCAAGTTTATCAAGATTTGATTTCTGCTGTTTTGCTCTTTGGGTATGGTTCAAATTTTTGCCTCCTTTTTTGTTGTTTTTAAAGTTTTATGTATTTTCCGAATTAAGTTCAATTTAATTTGCCCCAAAATGGGCGATTTTTATATTTAATTACGCAAAAATCCCGTTTTTTTGCGATTTTTTCAATATTTAACATACAAAAATACTCCAAACCGGCTTTTCGATTTGGAAAAACATGAATTATTCAATTATTCCGGACACATTTGTTATTTATTATTGTAATTATTTTGAATGAAATTGTCAATAAAAATTCAATCTGTTAAAAATAAATTCAAAAAACTTGCTTTTTTCTTAATATGCCGCTATGATATTTTTCAGAACAGGAAAGAGAGGTGACCCCCGTTTTGAAAGAGGTCATGATTTATACCGACGGCGCCTGCTCCGGAAATCCCGGCCCCGGAGGCTGGGGAACTATCCTTCGCTTTGGCGAACATGAAAAGGAAATTTCCGGCGGAGAGGCCGAAACAACAAATAACCGCATGGAGCTTATGGCTGTTATAAGCGGCCTTGAGGCCCTTAAAGAACCCTGCAGGGTCACCGTTGTTACGGATTCAAAATATGTTTCCGATGCGGTTACCCTTGGCTGGGCAGAGGGCTGGCGCAAAAAAGGATGGAAGAGAAGCGGAGGTTCCCCTGCGCTGAACCCGGATCTTTGGGAAAGACTTTTGAATCTTCTTGCTGTGCATGAAGTAAAATTCCAATGGATAAAGGGCCACGCAGGCCACCCGGAAAACGAACGCTGTGACGCAATGGCCGTTTCGGAATGGCATAAATTCAGATGAAAACAAAAGGCGGAAGAGTTTTTTTCTCTTCCGCTTTTTTGCAATGTTGAAAAAACGGACTTTCATTGACTTAAAGCGTAAAAGTTGTTATTATAGCCTTGTAAAATTGTTTTGTGAAAGGAACGGTTTTTATATGGAAAATTTCAGATTTGATACTATCGAATACGTTCGCCCGGACGTTGACAAAATGGAGGAAACCTGCAAGGAATATACCGCAAAACTTCGTGCAGCAAAAACCTATGAAGAAGTAAAACAGGTTATCCTTGAATATGACAAGGCAAGCGAAGAAGCAGAAACCATGTTCGTTGTTGCCCATATCCGCAACACCCTCAACACCACCGATAAATTCTATGAGGATGAAATGGCATTTCTTCACCAGCGTCTTCCCGTTGCCCAGGCAACTTTTACCGAATATTCCAAAGCCCTTCTCGAAAGCCCCTTTGCAAAGGATATCGACGAGGACTTTGGCCCGGAATTTCTCGAAAAGATCCGCCGCGACGTAAACTCCTTTAAGCCGGAACTTATTCCTTATCTTCAGGAACAGTCCATGCTCACAACCGAATATCAGAAACTTATGGCAACCGCAAACATCGAGTTTGACGGAAAAGTTCTTAACCTTTACGGTATCCAGAGCTACTTCGGCAATCCGGACCGCGAAGTAAGAAAAGCCGCCTTTGCAAAATATTCCGAATTCTATGCTTCCAACGAAGAAAAAATGGAAGAAATTTTTGATAAGCTCGTAAAATGCCGCACCGCCATGGGCAAAGCCCTCGGCTATGAAACTTTTACCCCCCTCGGCTATATCAACCAGGGCAGAAGCGACTATGGCCAGAAGGAAGTTGCCGCATTCCGCGAGCAGGTTAAAAACGACCTTGTTCCCCTTTGCGAAGAACTTTATAAAGCACAGGCAAAACGCATCGGCGTTGATAAGATCATGGCTTATGATGAAAAATTCATCTTCCCGGACGGCAACGCAGAGCCTATCGGCGACGCAAAATTCCTTGTTGAACAGGCAAGAAAAATGTATCATGAACTCAGCCCCGAAACCGGCGAATTTATCGATTTCATGATCGGCCATAACCTTATGGACCTTGAAAACAAACCGGGAAAAGCTTCCACCGGTTATATGACCAGCCTTAAAAAATATAAAGCTCCCTTTGTTTTCAGCTGCTTTAACCATACCATTTTTGATATGCAGGTACTTTCTCATGAACTCGGCCATGCAT
>JAFSDS010000042.1 GCA_017436125.1 Oscillospiraceae bacterium
GGCTGCGGCGGTTATTTTTCCGGCAGCTTTGAATGCATCTTTTGCGCAGTTTTCATCCTCGCGGATGGGTGCTATTTCTGCATAAAGGGTTTTAAGAAAAGCTGCGGTTTCTTTTGCGGCTTCTTCGCTTAATTTTCCGCTTTCAGAAAGAGAAGCGGCAGTTATTTTTGCTGCGATTTTAAGTGTTTTTTTATTGTATTCCATCCGACTGCCTCCCGATGTTTTTATTATGCTATAATTATATTCCACATCACCGGATATGTAAAGTACGTTATGGGGCTTATTTTTGCCTTTATAAAAGGATTTTTTACATTTTATTAACTACTTTTCCGCCAAAATGGTGTAAAATATTCAAAACAGGATTAAAAAGGGGGCCTTTTGTTGTTCGGATATATAAAGCCGTTCCGTCCGGAACTTCGGCTTCGTGAAGACGAAGAATATAAGGCCGTTTACTGCGGACTTTGTAAGGAACTTGGAAGAAGCTTCGGGCTTTTTGCAAGAATGACTTTAAGCTATGATTTTGCCTTTATGGCAATGTTTTTTATGGCGCTGGATGAGGATATCTGCCCCTCATACGAAAAATGCTCCTGCATAGCCCATCCTTTTAAAAAGCGCTGCCGCTGCTGTGAAAACAGGGCGGTTTCCCTTTCCGCAAAGGCCGCCATGATACTGACCTATTATAAGCTTAAAGACGACCTTACGGATAAAGGCTTTTTCAAAAAAATCGCCGCGGCTTTCCTTATGCCTTTTGCTTCTTCCGCAAGAAAAAAGGCCCTTGCCTTTGGAAATGAAGCGAAATTTATTGATAACGCCGCCGCAAAAATGATGGAAGAACAGCAAAAGCTTGAAAAAGAAAACTGCGGAATATCCGATATGGCCGCGGAGCCTACGGCAAAATTTCTTGAGGAACTTATTTCCCTCGGCGGCAATGACAAAAACGAACCCGTTCTCCGGCGCTTTGGCTATCTTCTCGGAAGATATATCTATCTTTGCGACGCCATTGACGACCTTGAATCCGACAGGAAAAACAAAAACTATAATCCTTTTCTTTTAAGCGGCGAAGATGCCCTTTCGGAAGCAAAGGCCGTTCTTTTTATGACGGTTGCGGAACTTTCGGATGACCTTGACCTTCTTGAGCTTAAAAGATATAAAGAAACAGTTGAAAATACAGTGTCACTTGGGTTAAAATCAGAAGTGGAAAGAATAATAAATAAAAAAGGGGGAGAGAAAAACGGATAATCCATATAAAGTCCTCGGCGTTTCCGAAAGCGCAACGGACGAAGAAATCAAAAAAGCATACCGCGATCTTGTTCGAAAATATCATCCGGATAAATACGTTGATAACCCCCTTGCGGATATTGCGGCGGAAAAGATGAAGGATATCAACGCCGCCTATGACCAGATACAAAAGGACCGCAAAGCCGGAAGGACCTCTTATCAGAGCCAGAGTTACGGCGGCGGTTATAACAGCGGAAGCTATACCGGCGGATATTATAATGCCGGAGGATATAATCAGGGATATAACCAGAGCTATTCCGGAAGCAGCCAGTTTTCGGACATAAGAAGGCTCATCCAGCAAAACCGCATTGCGGAGGCGGATGAACTTTTGGACGGTGTTCCGGATTATAAGCGCAATGCGGAATGGTATTTCCTTAAAGGAAGCGTCTATTACAGAAGAGGCTGGCTCGGCGAAGCCGCAAGGTGCTATCAGAGAGCATACCAGATGGAACCGGGAAATCAGGAATATGCCGCCGCATGGCAGAGGATTTCCTATCAGAGGCAATACGGTTCCTCCCCCATGAGCGGAACACAAAGGGGCTGCAGCTGTGACTGCTGTGACCTTTGCGCAGGACTTATGTGTCTTGACTGCCTTTGCGGAAACTGGTGCTGATTTTTTAAACAGCAAACAAAAAAACAGAAAGGAGAACGCTTTTATGAATAAAAAAAGCCAGAAGGTGGCTCTTTGCGGCATGGTAGCCGCTCTTTGTACCCTTCTTATGTTTATGACAGGCGTTTTTCCTTTTGCAACATACGCAATGCCCGCCCTTGCGGGCCTTTTGATGGTAACCGTTGCGGTTGAAACCGGCGCAAGCTGGGCTTTTACCCTTTATGCGGCGGTTTCCATTTTGTCCGTTATCCTGACTCCGGATAAAGAGGCCATGCTGATGTTCATAATGTTCTTTGGACATTATCCCATAACAAAGTTCTGGCTTGAAAAAATAAAATTCAAGCCCCTTTCATGGCTGTTAAAGATAATCTGCTTCAACTTCTGCATAGTTGTGGCATATATCGTTGTTATTTTTGTTTTCCAGATGCCCGATATCCTTACGGAATTCGGCGACTTTGGAAAATATTCCGTTCTTATAATGCTCGCCCTTGGGAATGCACTTTTCTTTGTTTATGACTTTGCGCTTACCCAGATAATGAGCGTTTATATCCTTATTTTCCGCCCGAAATTTTTAAGGCGGAGCGCAAAATAAAAAAAAACAAAAGCGGCGGAAAAATCCGCCGCTTTTTTATTGTTCCAACGCAGCCCTTTCGTTTTTTTCCGGAAGGGACATTTCTTTTTTAAGCTCTTCGGCAATTTCCGCCGCCGTTCCCCGGGAAAGTTTTTGCATGAACCCGCTTTCAAGTTCCTCTTCAACTTCCGGAAGATACTTCCAAAAGCGCTTTGGCATATGGGTCATGCGGCATTTTGGATTGTATCGGCTCGCAATGGCGATATGACGGTAATAATTTTTCCAAAGGCCGCTGTAAAACCTGTCCTCCGTGTCCGAAGGTATCTCAAGACTTTCTACCGGGATTATTGCCGTTCTCTCCGGCGTATGGATCAATGCGGCACTGTGTTCCGCATCAAAAATCATAAAATGTTCGTTTTTTATCCTTGCGCAGAAAAAATGTTTTATCAGCGGAAGAACAAAATGATTCGGGTGGATGACCGCAACAAGAGCGCCCTTTGAATCCGAAAAACGGGTAAACTGGCGAAAACGCTCCGCTTCGTTATAAACGGCGGTGCACATTTTAAAAACCCGGTTCACGTCCTCGTCGCCTATGCGGCTTCCGACGGAGCGGCCTTCTTTAAAACCCTTCCAGATAAAGCGCATTATTGCATTTTCCTTGCCTTCGCCGTCAAAAAGAAAAGCCTTCTGCACCATGTTGAGCACCGTTCCGCCAAGCTTTTTGGCAATGCCGAGCTGAACGCGCTTTGCGTGCTCAAAATCCGTTTCAACATAATGAATTTTGAGCAGGGAGGGTTCCATATCATCAAAAACCGCAAAATCCGCCGGAAGGGTCTTCATTGCAAAGGCATCGAAAACCGCGGAAAGAAATCCGTCAAAGCTTCCGTCGTATGCAAAAATCAAAATTCCCCCGTCAGACATTCCACCACATCCTCTCCGGTGAGCACGGGTTCAAAAAGCGAAAGCTGTTCCATGCCGTAATCCGTAAAACCGCCCATTCTGTTCGGCGAAAGAATGGACCATATCATCATTTCCGGCGTTTCCGGAATCCGCTGAAGGGTCTTTCCCTTACAGGTTATGAAAAACTTTGCTCTCTTGAGCACGATACCAAGACGCTTGAGCATATCAAAATCAAGGCTTTGGCTCCTTCGTGCTCTTATTATGCGCTTTGCGCCGGTAACTCCGATACCCGGAACACGCAGAAGCATCTCATAATCCGCCGTATTCACCTCAACGGGGAAGTCATCCAGGTGGTTTACCGCCCATGAGCATTTCGGATCCACTTCCGGATGAAGCATGGGCTTTTTGGGGTCGATTATCTCGCTTGCCTCAAAGCCATAAAAACGCAAAAGCCAGTCCGCCTGATATAGCCGGTGCTCACGAAGAAGGGGAGGCCTTGTATCAAGGCTTGGCAAAAGCGCATCCTCCTGAAGAGGAATGTATGCGGAATAATAAACGCGCTTGAGCCCGTATTTTTTATAAAGGCTTTCGGTAAGATGAAGGATGTGATAATCCGTTTCCGGCGATGCGCCCACTATCATCTGAGTGCTTTGTCCCGCCGGAACAAATTTTGGCGTATGGCGGTATTTTACAAGATCCTCGCGGTTTTCCTCAATACCGGTGCGGATAAGCCCCATGGGTTCAAGGATATTGTGTTTTGTTTTATCCGGTGCAAGGCTGACCAGTGATTTTTCCGAAGGAAGTTCGATGTTAACGCTGACCCTATCCGCCAAAAGGCCGAGCCTGTGGGTCAGAATGGGATCCGCCCCGGGAATAGCCTTTGCATGGATGTATCCCGCAAAGCCGTATTCCTCCCTGAGGATGCGAAGCGCCTCTATCATTCTCTCCATGGTCCAATCCGGCGTTCCGACAACGGCGGAGGAAAGAAAAAGCCCCTCGATATAGTTTCTTCGATAAAATTCTATGGTAAGATCCGCAAGCTCCCTCGGGGTAAAAGTCGCCCGTGGAAAATCATTCGTGCTTCTGCTGATGCAGTATTTGCAGTTATATACGCAGGCGTTTGACATAAGAACTTTTAAAAGACTGACGCATCTTCCGTCCGCAGTAAAGGAATGACAGCATCCGGAGGGCAAAGCCGCACCGATAGCTCCTTCGCTGCTGCTGCGGCCGCTTCCGCTGGATGAACAGGAAGCATCATATTTTGCCGCTTCCGCAAGGATCGCAAGTTTTTCATAGATATCCAACGGTATTCCTCCTCAAAATCGAACAAATGTTCTTTTTAGAACTACATTTTATACCTTTATTGCGGTTATGTCAATACCAAAAAGGCACCGTCAGATTTTTCCAAAACAAAAAGCGCAGGCAAAAGCCTGCGCCGTTTTTATTATGTTTACTGTTTTTCCGCCTTCGGAAGGGTTATTACGATTTTATAAAGGTCACCGTCAAGAATGAGTTCAAAGGTCCCTCCGCAAAGTTCCGTAAGAGATTTTGCAATGGAAAGGCCAAGTCCGTTGCCTTCGCTGTTGCGCGATGCGTCACCCCGCACAAAACGCTCCATAAGGGCATCTGCGCTCATATTGAGAGGTTCTTTTGAAATATTGCGTATGGTTAGGACCGCACTCTCTGCGCCCTCTGTAAGGTCGAAATAGGCCCTTGTTCCCGGCTGGGCATATTTGATGATGTTCTGTATAAGATTCTCAAAAACGCGCCACAGAAGCCTTCCGTCGGTAAAAACCATTGTTTCCTCTTCCGTAAGGCTGATAACGGGGGTTATATCCGCCGCCTCGAGCTTTTCGGAATATTCTCCGACGGACTGGTTTATAAGTTCGCCGATGTTAAGAACTTCCTTATTCACCGCAACGGCACCGCTGGACGCTTTTGATGCTTCAACAAGATCCTCCGTAAGTTTTTTAAGCTTTGCGCTCTGGCGGTCTATAACTTCTATATACTCCTTTGCTTTTTCGTTTTCGATATCCTCTTTTTTAAGAAGATCAACATAGGAAACTATTGAGGTGAGAGGGGTTTTAAGGTCGTGGCTCACGTTTGTAATAAGTTCCGTTTTAAAACGCTCGCTTTTCATTCTGTCATCAACCGCTTTTGACATTCCGAGAGCGGCGCTGTTGAGGTTATAGGCGTGACCGCGAAGAGAGGGCCAAAGCTCCCTTGAATTTATGCGGTAATCAAAATCTCCGTTGGCAATGGCCTCGCCTCCTTTTTTAAGCTTTTTAAGCTGAACCCCGAACCATACCGCAACACAGATACCCGCAACGGAAGCAAAAAGCGCCAGCAAAAGGGCAAGGGGGCCAAAATTATATTCCTGGGTAAGAACACCGAGGATATAGATAACAAAGCTGTATCCGGCCACCGCAAGGGCAAGTTTCCACGCTATTCCGATATTTCGCATGAACCAGCGGAAAAAGTTTGCCATAATATGAAAGCACTGCCAGATAAAAGTATGGTGCCACCATTTTTTGATTTTGAAATGCGCAGAGGTGCTTATAATAGCCATAAGAGTCAGCGCTGTAAGGCCCGCAAAACAAAGCCCAAAGCCTATGTATTTATAAATATCGTCATAAGCCCAGCGAAGACTAAGCGTAAGATCTGCCAGCGCGGTTATTCCTATTCCCGCAAGCAGAAGCATTATATCGTAATCAATGGCATTAAATCCCCGAAGTTCCGCTTCTCCTGTGGAATCAATTCCTGCGGAAGCTATGAGGTAAATAACAAGCACCGCACAGGAGATAAAACAGATTATTCCGACGTTTATAAACATTTCCTTGTTGGAGGATATAAAATCGAATTTTGCGTATTCAAGATATCCGTCCTCATGGATATCCATGGGCATATGGATATATCCTTCCATACTGTATTCCGCAACGGGTTCACCGTCTTTCGTAACCTCCGTTGCCGGATAGTTTTTCGTCATAAAGATATATCCCGTGGAACCTTTTGCACCGGGAAGATAGATATCCGGTCTTCCATATATGTTGTTTTCAAGGGTGGAAAGAACAACTTCGCCTTTTTCGTCATAAATTATATACGCAAAGTTTTTATGGTCGAAAAAGAATTCCGCCTCTTTAAGGCCGGAAAGATCGTTCCAATAGATATATTCCCTAACTTCCGCAAGATGTTCGCTTACAAAGCGCCTTGCGGAGGCAGTCTGTTCAAATTCCGGCTCTTCGCCGAAATACATCCCCTCGTCATAGGCTTCCGCCGCCCACCAGGCGCATCCGATAAGAACCGGGGTAAGTATGCAGACCAGAACAAAAGCTATGAGTTTTATAAAAAGATTTCCGAAAAGTTTTTTCATTTTTTACCCTCCAGTTTATATCCTTTTCCCCAAACAACTTTTAAGTATCGGGGGTTGGCCGGGTCTATCTCAAGTTTTTCACGAAGGTGGCGTATATGCACTGCGATGGTGCCTTCCGCCCCAAGGGGATCGCTGCTCCAAACGGCGGAATAAATCTCTTTTGATGAAAAAACTTTTCCCGGATTGCGGATAAAAAGATTTAGGATATCAAATTCCGTCGGTGTTAGCGAAACCGGTTCACCGTTAAGTGTAACGGTTTTTCCGCTGTCATCAAGTTCTATTCCGCCGACGGAAAGGGTGTTTTCCTTTTTCTCCATACCGCCGAGATAAGCATAGCGGCGAAGCTGGGCTTTTACTCTTGCAATAACCTCCAGCGGATTAAAGGGTTTTGTTATGTAGTCATCCGCACCGGCTGTAAGGCCGAGTATCTTATCCGTATCTTCGCTTTTTGCGGTAAGAAAAATAACCGGCGCATTACAGCTTTCCCGAAGTTTTGCCGTTGCGGAAACGCCATCCATCTTCGGCATCATTATATCCATGAGGATAAGATGCACTTCTTCTTTTTCAACAATTTCGAGAGCCTGAAGGCCGTTTTCCGCCTCGAAAATATGGTATCCCTCGCCGGAAAGATATATTTTAAGCGCGTTGCGTATATCCCTGTCGTCATCGCATATCAAAAGGTTATACATTTCATCGCCTCCTCTTCTGTCTATAATCATAACAGCAAAAGCTTTAAGATAAAAGTGGTAAAATTATTAATATTTCTTTAAGATTTTAAAAATGTTACTTTTGCGGGCGACCGCAGGCGCCCTGAGCGTAGCGAAGAAGTACCCTTGGGGTAGGTCGCCCCTAAATGGAAATTACGGTTTTCGGGAGAATAACAACAAAGGCACTTCCCGAAGAAGTGCCTTTATTACAAATGTTTTTGTTTTCAGTTTTTCTTTTTCCTGAAAATTTCGCTTCTTGCAATAAGCTGAATAAGAGTAAGGGGCGAAAGGCAAAGAAGAAGAACTCTCGCTTCCCCGCCAAGGGGAACAAGCATGAACAGCTCCCCAAAAAGTTTAAGCGCGCCAAAGAAAATAACCGTACAGCCAACAACGATTGTCGCTTTGAACTTATTGAGCGGCAAACAGGAGCACAAAAGCGCCATAAGGCTTGCTGTTCCGGTATAAAGAGCGCAAATCGTTGAACATTCGTCCGCAGAAAGCCCCAAAAACGGTCCGGATATGAGCACCGCCATGATCCCGCCGAAAATAGTGGCGGCACCTATTGCCGCACGCTTGAGCACCGTACGCATAAAATGCTTCGGCACTCTTTTGAAGTTTGGTTCAAGGGCAAGGAAAATTCCCGGAATGCCGGAAGCCACCGCTCCGATAAGGGTCATCTGGATAGGAGCAAACGGATATGAAAACGGCGCAAAAAGAAGAGTGGCCGTCAGCGCAAAGGTATAAATGGTCTTCATAAGGAAGAGGGACGCGGCCCTTTGGATATTGTTTATTACCCTTCTGCCCTCAAGAACAACGTCCGGCATTGCGGAGAAATCGGAATCCAGAAGAACAAGCTGGGAAACATGGCTTGCGGCCTGGGCGCCGCTTGCCATGGCAACGCTGCAGTCCGCATCTTTAAGAGCAAGAACGTCGTTGACTCCGTCTCCGGTCATGGCAACAGTATGTCCAAGATTTTGCAGCGATTTTATAATTACCCTTTTCTGTTCCGGACTTACCCTTCCGAAAACAACGGTATTTTCCGCCGCCGCGGAAAGTTCCTCATCAGAAAGGACCGATGCATCCGCAAATTTTTCCGCACCGATAACCCCGGCTTTTTTCGCTATTGCGGAAACCGCCGCCGGGTTGTCGCCGCTTATGACTTTTATGGCAACGTCGTTTTTGCGGAAATATTCAAATGTTTCTTTAACGTTTGCCCTGATTTCGTCTTCTATCAGTATAAAACCGAGGGGTTTTTCCGCTTTGTATATTTCTCCGTTAAAACTTCCTTTGCAAAGGGCAAGAACGCGGGTTCCGTCTGCGGAATATTCCGCAGACTTTGCCTTTATTTCATCGAACCCATCTTTCATGACAAATTCCGGAGCGCCAAGCATATAGCAGCCTTCTGCTCCAAAATTTGCCGCAACATATTTAAGTGCGGAAGAAAAAGGAAGAAAATGTTCCGCAGTTTTTTCAATGGGGTTGCGGCTGCCAAAGGCATCCACAATGGCCTTTGCGGTGGCGTTATCCGCCGGAACAGCGGAATATATCTCTGCCGCAAGAGCACCGATATCTTCGCCATCAAAGCTGACGGTGCCTTTTATTTTCATGTTTCCGCTGGTGATGGTTCCGGTTTTGTCAAGGCAGAGAACATCCGCCCTTGCAAGGGATTCAAGGGAATAAAGCTGCTGGGTAAGGGTTCGCTTTTGGGCAAGGCGAACAACTCCAACGGCAAAACTCATGCTTGTGAGAAGATAAAGTCCGTCCGGAATCATTCCGACCATAGCGGCGACTGTCGGTATCATGGAATCCACATACGAAAGTCCCTGGTCAACATAGTGGTTCCAGAAAGTGAGCATGCCCATGGGAACGATAAACAGCGTTACGGTTTTGATTATCTTTACCATGGTGGATTTGAGCACGGATTTTGCGGTTTTAAGCTTCTTTGCTTCCGCCGTAAGCTTTTCAGCATAGCTTTCAGCACCCACCGCGGTAAGCAAAACAGCGCATTCGCCGCTTATAACAAAGCTTCCGGAAAGGAGCTTATCCCCTTTTTGCTTTAAAACCGCATCGCTTTCGCCGGTGATAAGGCTTTCGTTAAGTCTTGCTTCGCCGCCGAGCACTGTTCCGTCCGCTGTTATCTGGTCGCCCGCTCCGATGAGCACCACATCGCCGAGAACAAGTTCACTGCATGGCAAAACAACCTCTTTCCCATCGCGAATGGCTCTTGCCGTGGGCGCTGTGAGCACCGCAAGGCTGTCAACGGCCTTTTTCGCCCGAAGTTCCTGAATCGTTCCGATGAGGAAGTTCGATATAACAATGCCCAAAAAAAGCATATTGCGGTAGCTGCCCGTGGTTATAACAAGAGCCGCGAGCACAACGTTGAGCATGTTATAGAAGGTAAAGAGGTTGGAAAAAATTATTTGCTTTGTGGTTTTCGAAGCGGAAGAAGACGAAACGTTCGCCTTGCCTTCTTTTGCAAGGCGAACGGCTTCTTCATTTGAAAGCGACGGCCAGCTTTGGTCTATTTTCAAGATATCACTGCCTTCTTATGCAAGGTTAAGCTTACCAAGAAGCTTATGGATGCGTTTATAAACAAGATAAGTAACAACTCCGTTAATGCCAGCTTTTGTAAGGTTGAAAAGAAGAATAAAAGGCATAAGGCTTTTTACCATACCTTTTGCGGCCTCAAGCTCCATTCCTGCCATTGCGTTGAGGTAAATGGGGGTAAGGGCAAGGTTTGCGGGATACATAACGGCGACCATTGCGGCGATTCCGCAGCAGATAGCGATGAGTGCGCCTTTTTTTGTTTTGTTGCGTTTATAGATAAAACCTGCAACAAGGGCAAAAGCGCTGGTTGCAATGATATGCATTGCGATTCCGTAAACGCCGCTCTGCGCGCTGACGGTCATTCCCTGAATAGCGGAAACAATAACCGTAAGAACAACGCCCCATACCGGTCCGAAAAGGAATGTACCTATAAGTATCGGAATATCCGCCGGGTCGTATTCAAGGAATGATACGGCAGGGAAAATCGGGAAATGGATGAATGCGACCAGAACAATGGAGCAGGCCGCAAGTACGCCGAGAGTTGTGAGTTTTTTGGTGTTCATGTTTTTCATAATAATACCCCTTCTTTTTGAAAATAGTGTGAACAGTTTCTTAAAAAGAGGGAAATTGCGCAAAAAATAAATGCTCCGCACAAAATTTGTACGGAGCACTTGCTTTTTGAATACGCAGTTTCGCCATCCGGACTTCGCGCATCTGCGCTACACCGTCGGTACGGGATTCTGACCCGTTCTTGCCAAAAGGCTCTCGGACTTATCGGATAAAACCGCTTCACCGCCGGTAGGGAATCTCACCCTGCCCCGAAACTATTTACTTTTTATAAATAAGCGCAATGCGCCTATCGTCTTTTTGAAATCAAGGAAAAATTATTCCTCTTCTTCCTCTTCTTCCATGTCGAATTCGAGATGTTCGCCGCAGTTGGGGCAATCCATTTCGCCTTCGTCAACGATGCATCCGTCGATGCAGATAACTTCGCCGCATGCGGGGCACTCTACTTCGTAGAGATCGTCGCAGTCGCAGTCGTCATCGTCGTCGCAGCAGCAGTCGCAGTCGCAGTCGTCATCGTCGCAGCAGCAATCGTCGTATTCATAATAATCGTTTTCAAGAGCCTCAAGGTCCTCATCGATGAGTTCGACCTGTTCGCCAACTTCTGCAAGAGCATCCTGAACGTCTTCTACATCATATGCAAGATCTTCAAGGATGTCAGTGATAGCGTTGAGGATTTTGTCATCGCAGTTGAGGCCTTCCATAAGACCTTTAAGATGTGCAACTTTTTCAGCAATAGTCATGATTTTTTCTCCTTTGCCTTAAAGGCGGTTTTATGGTTGATATTCGGATCAAGCTCTGCCGATGTATTCACCGGTTCTGGTATCGATCTGGATCTTATCGCCTTCGTTGATGAAGAGCGGAACTTTTACGTTTGCGCCGGTTTCAACAACTGCGGGTTTGGTAACGTTGGTTGCGGTATCGCCTTTAACGCCGGGTTCGGTTTCGGTAACTTCGAGGGTTACGAAGTTAGGTGCTTCAAGACCGAAAACTTTGCCTTTATAAGAAAGGATACGGCAAACGTCTTCTTCTTTGCAGAATTTGAAGGAATCGCCGAGAAGGTTTTCTTCGATCGGGATAAGTTCATAAGTTTCGGGATCCATGAAGTAATAAAGGTCACCGTCGGTGTAGCTATAGGACATTTCTTTTCTCTCGATAAATGCGGTGGGGAATTTATCGGTAGGGTTGAAAGTACGCTCAACTACTGCGCCGGAAATGACGTTTCTGATTTTGGTACGTACAAATGCTGCACCTTTGCCGGGTTTTACATGCTGGAATTCGATAATCTGATATACATCACCGTTATCGTCAAAAGTAACACCGTTTCTGAAATCGCCTGCAGAAACCATAAGTTAAACCTCCTAAAATGAAGCGCAATAGCGCATTTTTTACATTATCAATAATAAAGTATTTTTGCCTTTTTTGCAATAGTTTTTTATAAAATTATGCCCTTTATGCGCGCGATATTTCAAAAAATCGCGTTTTTTACATATATAACTCTAAAAGAAAAGACTTCTCTCTACTTTCCGCAGGTTGCGGCCTTTTATTTTTTGTGATAACCTCAAAGCAGAAAGTGAGATGATTTTATGTCCTACATTAGCGGAAAATCAATAAAAACTTTTCGTGAAAATAAAAACCTTACCCAAAAACAGCTTGGAGAGCTTATTTCCGTTTCCGATAAAACCGTATCGAAATGGGAAACGGAAAAGGGCCTTCCGGATATAACGCTTCTTGAACCTCTGGCCTCTGCCCTTGGGGTTTCCGTTGCGGAACTTCTTTCCGGCGAAAGCATAACCAACAAAAACCGCGGCGGAAACATCGCAAAATTAAAATTCTATGTCTGTCCCGTTTGCGGAAACATTGTTTTTTCCCTTGGAGAGGGTGCTTTTTCCTGCTGCGGAATAAGCCTTCCGCCGCTTTTGCCGGAAGCTCCCGATGAGGAACATTCTCTTTCCATGGAACACCCCGAGGGTGATATCTATATCCGCTTTTTTCACCCCATGACAAAGGAGCACCATATCTCCTTTGCCGCATACGTCACCTATGACAGCATCACACTGAAAAAGCTTTATCCGGAACAGGAACCGGAGGTTCGGTTCTCTTTTTCCGGAAAGGGAAAAATCCTCTTTTTCTGCAACAGAAACGGCCTTTTTGAGACCAAGGTTTGATCGTTTCTGCTGTTAATTCATATACGGTTTTGTTTAAAATGCCTATGACATTTTTCGTCATAATGTGTTACAATATATTTGTGGAAAGTTTACCTTTCCAAAAGGAAAAAACAGCGTACTCTTAACAAAACCGGAATGAAAGGAACGATTTTGATGTTGGAAAAAGGCCATATTTTTGTTTACGGAGCAAGCGGAGTCTGCCGCGTAGAGGATATTTGCATCCGCGATTACGGTGCAGGAAAAAAAGAATATTATATCCTTCAGCCTGTTTATGACCTTCGTTCAACCCTTTCCGTCCCGGTTGACGGTCCGGTCTTTGCATCCCATGCAATGGAACTTCTTTCAAAAGAAGAGGTCCTTGATATAATCGATTCCCTCCCGAATACGGAAGCCGATTGGATAAAGGATGACAAAGAGCGTATTGAAATTTTCCGCGGCCTTCTTGAAGGCGGAGCCCGCAGGGATATTGCCGTTCTTATCCGCAGCCTTTATCTTCATAAAAAGGAACTTGCGGAAAAAGGCAAAAAGCTTCGCAGCAGCGATGAAGCCATCATGCAGAGAGCGGAAAAACTTCTCTATGGAGAATTTGCATGGATTCTCGGCATTGATCCAAAAGAGGTAATTGATTTTATAAAAACAAGAATAGGATAAAACAGGCGCCCGCTTTTGCGGGCGCTTTTGTGTTACCGAACAGTCTTGTAACTTTATATCAAAAATAGTATAATAAAAACATAATATCATCCGAAAGGAGTTTTTTTAATATGCCCAGAGCTGATGAAGGTCTTGCCTTTCTTCTCCGTTATGAAAACGTTGCATGGTACGAGGACGGAAAAGTCCGTATTCTCGACCGCCGCTGCTATCCGCATCCAATCAAATTTGTAACCTGCAATACTTCCGAGGAAGTTGCAAACGCCATGAGAGATATGATAGTCCAGAGTGCAGGACCCTATCTCGCATGCGGAATGGGTATCGTTCTTGCGGCTTATGAAGCAAAGGATATGCCCTATGACAAAGCCATGGCACACATCCGTCATGCCCAGGATCTTATAGTCAACGCAAGACCCACCACCGCAAAACGCATTAAAATCATCACCGATTCCTGCGTTGCCGCAGCAGAAGAAGCTTTTGCCGCCGGCGAAAAAGATGCCATCCAGGCAACTTTTGACCGCATTATCGCACTCACCGATAACCGCTATAATAAAATCGGCGAAGTTGCAAAACACCTTGTTTCCAAATTCCCGGATGAAGGCACCGTTATGACCCAATGCTATGCGGAAACCATCCTCGGCTTCATGTGCAAGGAAATCAAGGCTCAGGGCAAGAAAATCAAATTTGTCTGCCCCGAAACCCGTCCCTACTTCCAGGGCGCAAGACTTACCGCTTCCGTTCTTCACGACATGGGATTTGACGTAACCGTTATCACCGACAACATGCCCGGTTGGACCATGCACGAAAAGAAAGTTGACGTTTTCACCTGCGCAGCGGACGCAATCACCATGGACGGCGTTGTTATCAACAAGGTCGGTACCTTCCAGATCGCTCTTGCCGCAAAATACTGGGGCATTCCTTTCTATGTAACCGGCACCCCCGATAAATGTCACCCCTTTGCAAAAGACGTTAAAATCGAAGAGCGCGACCCGAACCTTGTTCTTGAGGCTCTTGGAACCCGCACCGCTGTTGAAGGCGTAAACGGATTCTATCCCGCATTCGACAAAACTCCTCCGGAACTTGTAACCGGCTTTGTCACCGATAAAGGCATCTATGACGGCGACAAACTCTGGGATTATTACAACGGCGACGACGGCACCGGAGAATACGAACTTATCGTATAAGAAAGCGCCCCTTGTCAAAGGGGAGAGGGCCACGAAGCGGCGAGGGGATTCCCTCCTGAAAAATGAAAGGCGGCTGAAAAGCCGCCTTTTTTATTTATAAGGTTTTATCTCGTCCGTAAGTCCAAGGATATAATCCGTGCTTGTATTATAATACTGTGCAAGCTTTATCAGCGCCCAGACCGGAATTTCGTGTATGCCTTTTTCGTATCTGCGGTACACTTCGCGCTTGCAATCGAGCAAATCAGCTATTTCCTGCTGTGTTTTATCAGAATCTATTCTTAAATCAGCAAGTCTTTGGAAAAACATATAGCAACACCTCACAAATAGATGCTACTATTTTGTTGCACCAAATATCTAAATATGCTACAATATTGTTGCATAAATTGTTTAAGGAAGGATGCTCTATGAATAAAAAAGATAAGGCTTTATCCGGATTTTATAGTCTTTTTTATTTTGCCTCGGTTATTCCGGAATATTCGGATGAAGAATTGCATGCAATTTATGGGAGCATACCGATGACAGATAAACTGTTTGAAAAATGCATTAAAAAATCTTTTTCCCTCTATGATTTTTCAACTGCCTGCTCTCTTACCAAAGAATATCCTGAACTGGCGAAAAAAAGCCTTTTTTTAAAAACGCAAGATATGACTTGTATTAAATAGTATCGGCGGCCTTTTTGTTGCGCATACCGCAAAACAAAACCCCGTGCTCATTTGAGCACGGGGTTTTGTTTTTATCACATATTTCTGCATGCAACAATGTTTACGCCGGTATCAAGAACGTTTTCAAGAAGGATATCGCCGCATTTTACGGGGCTTTCAACGGAGATCTTGTTGATTTCGTCCATTACCTCAAAGATTTTCTCCTTGGGGATGTTGCCGTTGGTTTTAACGGGGATCCTGGGATGAAGTCCGCCTTTTATTTCAACAGTGGAAGAAATGGTGCGCATCGGGTGAGTAAGTTCGCCGATGGCATATTCTTTTCCCTGGGGGCAGTTAAAGCCTTTTGCGGTTTCTTCCGGTTTTTCGGTATCGAGGGTAACAAGGCAGCCTTTAGGGCAGCAGATACAGGTTATGGTTTTAAGCATTATTCTTCACCCTCCTTAACAACTGCAATTTCAATATCCCGGCCGTTTGCCATTTCAAGCAATTTTTTCGGGATGATAAGTTTTTCCATCTCTGCCGGGAGCATCTGCTCATGTTTTTTGCTCATGAGCACGGTATCGCCCGCTTTTACAACAACGGTTGCGTTGTTGAGCACGGCACGGACACGGAAGAGAACTTCGATGAATTTATCGACCTTGGAAACGGTTACTTTCTGGGGAACGGTGTATCCGATAAAGTCGCCGTTATGAAGTTCGATGGGTGCTTCAGCATCATCGGCTTCTTTTCCTTCGCGCTGGGCTTTAAGATATTCCGCGGCGGCTTTTCCGGCTCTTTCGGATTCGTGAGTTACAAAGTCAACAAGGTCATGAACATGAAGAACGTTGCCGCAGGCAAAAATGCCGGGGATGGAGGTCATCATGGTTTCGTCAACTATTGCGCCGTTGGTGCGTTTATCAAGAACAACACCGGCGGAACGGGAAAGTTCGTTTTCCGGAACAAGGCCGACGGAGAGAAGAAGAGTATCAACATCAAATTCGATCTCTGTTCCCGGAATGGGGTCGTAGCCGTTTACTTTGCTGACTATGACCTTGGAAAGGCGGCCGTTTTCACCCTTGATATCGGTTACGGTATGGCTGAGATAAAGCGGAATGCCGTAGTCGTCAAGGCACTGGGCAATGTTACGTTTAAGGCCGTTGGAATAGGGCATAAGCTCAACAACAGCTTTAACTTCCGCACCCTCAAGGGTCATTCTTCTTGCCATGATAAGACCGATATCGCCGGAACCGAGGATGAGTACCTTTTTACCGACCATATAGCCGTCCATGTTGATATATTTCTGTGCGGCGCCGGCGGTAAAGATACCGGAAGGTCTTTCGCCGGGGATGGCGATAGCGCCGCGGGTTCTTTCGCGGCAGCCCATGGCAAGAACGATGGCGCCGGCGTCAATTTTCATATAGCCCTCTGCGGAGCTGATGGCATAAACGGATTTTTCCGGGGTGATTCCGAGGACCATGGTATCGGTTTTAACTTCGATGCCGGTGCCCTCAAGGCGGTCAATAAAGCGCTGAGCATATTCCGGGCCGGAAAGCTGTTCTTTGAAAACATGAAGGCCGAAGCCGGAATGGATGCACTGGTTAAGGATGCCGCCGAGTTCTTTATCACGCTCGATGATGAGGACGGAACCTGCTCCGTTCTTTTTTGCTTCTTCTGCAGCGGCAAGACCTGCGGGGCCTCCGCCAACAACAACTAAATCATAATACATTAACGGCAGCCTCCTTTCGTGGTTTTTCCGGTGAGTATGTAGGAACCTTCTTTATCAAGAAGAACGTCAACGGGATCCATATCAAGCTCTCTTGCGATGATTTCGAGAACTTTCGGTCCGCAGAAGCCGCTCTGGCATCTGCCCATACCTGCGTTGCAGCGGCGTTTGATGCCGTCGAGGGTTCTGGGAACGATAACTCCGTGAAGAGCATCGATGATCTCGCCTTCGGTAATGGTTTCGCAGCGGCAGATTACGCGGCCGTATGCAGGATTTTTTGCAATGGCGGCTGCTTTTTCTTCGTCGGAAAGTTCTTTAAAACGAAGGTGTTTATGTCCGCCGATAAAGTTTTCTTTCTTTTCGGAGGGAACTCCTGCTTCAAGAAGCATTCTTACTGCGTCAACAGCGATTGCGGGAGCGGCGGAAAGGCCGGGAGATTTGATTCCGGCGATGTTCATGAAATGACCGTCGGTTTCGGAAAATCCAACAATGAAGTCATGGGTGGAAGGCTCGCTGCGAAGTCCCGCAAAGTTACGGATGCATTCGCGGAAGTTGACGGCGGTAGTGGTTTTTTTGCTTGTTGCGGCAACGTTTGCAAGACCGTCACGGTCGGTGGAAACATCGTCTTTTTCACATCCGGGGTTTGCATCGGGGCCAACGATAAGGTTTCCGTGAACAGTGGGGGCAACAAGAACGCCTTTTCCGAGGGGACCGGGGCACTGGAACATAACGTGTCCGAAAAGCTCGCCCTGGGATTTATCAAGAAGATAATACTGGCCGCGGGAAGAATCAATGGTAAAGCTTTCGTCGCCGATCATGTTTGCAACGGTATCGCTGTAAACGCCGGCGGCGTTTACTACAAATTTTGCTTCGATCTCTTCGCCGTTTTTACCGGTGATTATAAAGTTTTCGTTTTCTTTTCTGATGGAAGCAACTTCCCAGCAAAGTTTAAGGTCAACGCCGTTTTCAACCGCCTGTTCGCCCATGGCAAGAGCAAATTCCCAGGGGTTGACAATACCTGCGGAAGGAGCATAAAGAGCGCCTACGCAGCTTTCGGAAACATTGGGTTCCATCTTGCGGACTTCTTCTCCGGAAAGGATCTGCTGATCCGGAACACCGTTTGCAACGCCTCTGTCATAGAGTTTTTTTACGGTTTCCATTTCCTCTTCGCTGAAAGCAAGAACAAAAGAACCGCAGCGTTTAAAAGGAACGTCAAGTTCCTCGCAGATTTCGCCGGCCATCTTATTTCCGGGAACGTTGTATTTTGCCATAAGAGTGCCGGGTTCAGGGTCATAACCCGCATGAATGATCGCACTGTTTGCACGGGTAGTGCCCATTGCGACGTCGTTTTCTTTTTCGATCAGCACCGCTTTGCAGTTATAGCGGGAAAGCTCTCTTGCAACACCGCATCCGATGATACCGGCACCGATCACAGCAACATCATAGACCAATTAAAAAATCCCCTTTCAGCAGCAAAAAAGAGCACGTCAAGAAAGACAATGGGCATTTCGCTTTCCAAAGCCTCCTTTCGTGCTCCTTAATATTGCGCGTATTCTAACACCTTAATTATACCAAAAACCGCGGAATTATCAATATATAAAAGTATAAATATTTTAACGCTTTCTTTTGTGAAATATGAAAAAACAGCCCGTTCCGAAAATACTGGAACAGGCTGCGTTTTATTCTTCATCCGGCTCTTCTATTTTTACCTTCCGGCGTTTTTTTACCGCCTCGGTAAGAAGGTATTCTATCTGGCCGTTTACGGAGCGAAAGTCATCCTCCGCCCAGCGGGATATCTCTTCCCAAAGGCTTGGCGAAAGCCTTAATAAAAGCTGTTTTTTATCTTTCTCTGCCAAAGGCTTTCGCCCTCCTTTCAAGGAAATTCAAAAATCAAAAATCATCAGTAAATGGAACCGGTATTGACTATGGGCTGGGCGTCGTTGCTGCCGCAAAGAACAACAAGCAGGTTGGAAACCATCTGTGCCTTGCGTTCCTCGTCCATATCAACAAATTTATCCTGTTCAAGGCGTTCAAGGGCCATTTCTACCATGCCTACCGCGCCGTCAACGATAAGTTTTCTTGCGGCGATGATCGCGGATGCCTGCTGGCGCTGGAGCATGGCTGCTGCGATTTCCGGTGCGTATGCAAGATGGGTGATCCTTGCTTCGGTAACTTCGATACCGGCTATTTCAACTCTGCACTGAATCTCCTCTTTAAGGCGCTGGGCAACCTCAAGGCTGGAACCGCGGAGGGATTTTTCATCGCCCTCTTCGGATTCGTCATAAGGATATTCTCTTACGATGTTGCGAAGAGCCGCGTCGCATTGGGTGGAAAGAAATTCAACGTAGTTGTCAACGTTAAAAACAGCTTTTGCCGGGTCGGTAACATGCCAGATAACAACAGTTCCGATGATTACCGGGTTACCGAGCTGGTCATTGATTTTCTGTTTATCGTTGGTAAGGGTGATCTCTTTAAGGGAAACTCTCTTGTTGGCACTGAGCTGAACGGAACCGGTGGTTGCTTTTCCGGAAAGAGCGGCTTCCGCATTGGCTGCGGCGGCTTTTTCAAGCGCATTTTCGGAAGCGGGGTTGATTGCGGAAGCAAAGGGGTTTATAAAGAAAAATCCCGGGCCGTAAAGGGTTCCGTAATATTCACCGAAAAGGGTGAGAACGTATGCTTCGTTGGGGCGAAGGGTGCGAAGTCCGCATAAAAGGATCGGAATAACTATTACTGCCATGATAGCACAAATAATTACCAAAATCAAAGAGAGAGGGAATAAAATTCCGCTGTCAAGCATTATGCATCCGCCCACAAGACCGGCAATGGTCAAAAGTTCTCCAAGAAGGAGAAGAAGGAGCATCGCCATACCGTTTTTAGGATTAAGGACTTTGTTGTAATCGTTTTTTACGTTTGCGTTCATTATGTATCATCCTTTCTAGATGTAAGATTACAAAACTGATATCATTTTGATATCAACTTTATATTACCGCATCCGGAAAGATTTGTCAATAAATTTTTTGCATCCAACAAAAAAAGCCGTACTCAAAATTGAGTACGGCTTTTTTATTCATTTTTTCGGCGCATAAAGATATTTTATGATTATATCGTCAAGGTCGTCCTCATCGATATAGAATTCATAATATTTTTCGCCGAGCTTGTTTTCGCCTTTGGGGGAAATGATTTCTCCGGTTTCATAGCTTTCATAACTTGAAAGCATTTCGCTTAAAGTTTCCGCCGGGCAGTTTGTAACTATGTATGCGCTTGCTTTTTCAAAAAGCTCAAGGGCAAAGGAAGTATCGCCCTCTGCTTTTGCCATTGCGGCTTCGATAAACGCATCCATATACATTTTCTGGCGTTCCATACGGGAAACATTAAGGCTGTCGCCGACTTCTCTTCTTGCTCTTACAAAGGTAAGGGCCTCGCTGCCTTTAAGGGTATATTCCCCTGCGGGCATTTTGGGATAAGCCGCCGCAAATTCCTCCGGAATATTTACGGTAACGCCGCCGACTGCGTCGTTGACTATCGGAACAGCGCCCATATTTATGGAAAGATAATAATCTATCTGAACGCCGTAAAGAAGATCCGAAACAGTCCAGACGGTGTTCTCACAGCTGTCCTCAAGACCGGTTCCGTAACCGTGGGAAAGACCTATCTGGGCGAAAGTTTCGCCGGAACGCTTGCCCTCTTCGTCAAGAACGGGCATATTGACCATGCTGTCGCGGTTTATGTTGATGATGTTTATCTCCCTGTTTGCTTCATCAAAGATAACAAGGGCGATCAGATCCGCCATGCCGTCGTTTGTTCTTTCCTCGCTTGAAACAACCGGGCCATCCTCATCAATACCCATGACGAGGAGGGTGGTTATATCCTGGCGGGGGAAATATTCGGTTTTGTCTCTTTCTATGGTTTTTGTCGGCTGCTGTGTTATCTCGATATCGCCGAATCTGTTATTAAAAACAGTGGACTCCAAAATATGAAGTCCACTGAAAATAACAACGATAAGAAGGATAAATACAGCGCACGGCAAAATAACTTTTTTCCAGTTAAAACCGCCGTTCAAAATTTTATCATTCCTTTTTTGCCGTTTTTATTATTTTTTGCCAAGTGCTACAGCTGCTGCTGCAACGAGAACAGCACCACCGAGAAGGCTTGCACCGGTTTCGGGGTTCTTTTCGTCTGCTTTGCCGTCGAGGTCGATGATGATACCTGCGTTGTCGCCGTCGCCGTCGTCAAGATCGTCGCCGCCGAAGCTGGGTGCGTTGAATGCGAATGCGGTTGCTGCCATTGCGAGTACCATTACGAGTGCGAGAACCATGCTGATAAGTTTTTTCATAGTAACAACTCCCTTTTTATTTTTAATAATTAAGGTCATGGGGTTTTTAAGTTCAGTCATCAAAAACCGAACTTCCGTATTCCAAAATACGGTCGATATATTTTTTGCCGAGCTCTTTCTCTATAACTTCAAGCGCACTTCCGATGCGCGGCGGCCTTACCGAAAGGTTATGGCAATCGGATCCGATAAGCTGGATCTTATCCTCTTTCAAAAGCTTTAGCGCCATCTTTGTTGTAAATCCGCCACGGAGAAAAAAGCTTGCATTTGCCTGAACGAGAACCGGAAGTTCCTCAAAACGTTCCGGGATACGGTAGGTTTTGAGGGGTCTGATATAACGGTCCATATGGGCCATTATCGGCGTTATACCCCTTCTTGTTGCTATTGCTTCAAGTTCGGAATACATGCCGTCCGTCCAAGGTGCTTCTGGCATCTCTATCAGTATATACCTTTTATTGTCAATTGTCAATTCCGAAAGTATGTCGGAATCGCTTATTCCTCGGAAAAAATACACCTCCGCACCAAGACTGACCCTTGGCAGGCCGGGATATTTTTCCATTGCTTCGTCAAGCCTTGCTTTTGCTTCGGCTCTTCTTGCAAGAAACTTTTCCGGGGAATCATGATGGGCATAAAAATGCGGTGTTGCAACAACATGGGTGATACCCTGTTCCGCCTCCATTTTAAGAAGCTCGATGGATTCTTCAACGGAGGAACTTCCGTCATCTATCTGCGGAAGTATATGACTGTGAAAATCAATGAACATGGTTAATCGTCATCCCTTGTTTTTGCTCTTTTTTTATGTTCGCCGCTTTGTTTTTTGGCCTGTTCGCGGCTTGCTGCTTTTTCATAGCTGTTTTCGTATTTGCCCTGGCCGTAATATTTTTTGCTGTAATATTTACCGCCGCCGCTTTCGCTTGTTGCATTGAATACAACACCGAGAACTTTTGCATTTACAAATTCGAGCTGTTTAAGGGTGTTTTCAACAGCAAGTCTGTTGCCGTAATTCTGGCGAACAACAAGAAGAACGCCGTCCGCAAGTTTTGCAGCAACAAGTGCGTCGCCGACTTCCTCGATAGGAGGAAGGTCGAGGATGATATAATCATAATCCTCTTTATATTTATTTATGATTTTTTCCATTCTTGCAGAACTGAGAAGTTCCATCGGGTTGGGAGGAATTCTGCCTGCTGCAACAACATCGAAGGGGATGCCTTCGCCGACATGGATCTCCTGGATGATCTCATCGCTGTGAACATGTCTTGTAAGGTAATCGGAAAGGCCCGGATCCTTTTCTATGCCGATTTTTGCGGCAATGGAAGGACGGCGAAGGTCACAGTCGATAAGAACAACTTTTTTGTCAAGCTGTGCAAGGGAATATGCAAGGTTTACGGAAGAGAGGGATTTGCCTTCGCCCGCAAGAGCACTGGTGGTGCAGATTACGTGGCAATCGTTTTCATCCGCAAAGGAGAACTGGATCTTTGTTCTGAGAAGCTTGTATGCTTCGGAAGCGGCAAAGCTGATGTTCTCGCCAAAAAGAGGGCCGGCGGCTGCCGCAATCTTCTTCTTGCTTTCCTTGGTATAATATCCGCCTTTGGAAGGAGCGGTCATATCCGGGACCTGGGTAAGGATCGGATGCTTGCATACCTGCTTGATATCGTCCTCTTCCCTTACGGTAAGGTCGAAGATAACGCGAAGAGCAATAACGCCTACGCAAATGATAAATCCAAATGCAAATCCAACAAGGGTGTTTCCAACATAGCTGGGGGAGCTGGGTTCCGTTTCAACAATCGCTGCATCAACGATCTTTGCGGAGGTTCCCTCAATGATGGTGGAAATCCTTTTGGGAAGGATATACGCAACGGAGTTTGCGATCTTTTCCGCTTCATAGGGGTCTTCGCTGGTTATGGAAACCCGGAAGATCTCGGTTCCGTTAACGGATTCTGCCTTAAGCATATCATCGCGGAGTTCTTCATAATCTCTGTCAACCTGAGCATAGTCGATAACGTCAAGAAGGGTCGTTCTGCTCTGAAGGATTACCATATAGGATTCCGCAAGGTCCTGGGATGCAAGGATATCCGTTGAACCAAGTCTTACGTCCGTTCCGCCGATGGAAAAGCTTCCGTTGTTAACATAGAAAAGAACGCTCGAGGTATATTTCGGGGTGATTACGAAAAAGGTGAAAAGGAAGGTGAGCAATGCACAAAGGACTGAAGAAGCAGCCACAAGCCACCATTTTTTCAAAAGGGCGCCGATGACTCTTTTAAAGTCTATTTCCATTTCCTCTTTTTCAAGAATTTTGTTTTCGTTCATAAAAAAGTTCTTCCTCCATAAGAAGAGTTTTGTTTGTATCCGTCCGGATATTCACCGGACCGTATAAAAATACAGATTAATTATAACACCGCGTTTTTGTTAAGTAAATAGCATTTATCAATAAAAACGCTTTAAATAAAGCAAAAATTATCTTCTTATGGCCGTCAGTCAAGCTCGCTTATTAGATAATTCAGATCTTCCTGCATTGCGTATGCGATATCGCTTTCAATATCGGACCAGGAACCGTCAAGAGAAAGTTCCTCAACGCCAAGGCGTATTTCGGTTTTTTCGCCTTTAACGTTGGTTACGGAGGAAACATAGCTGCCTTCCGTTCCGCCGACATAAACGGTGAAAAGACGCTCGGGAGAATGGCTTCCCGCCTTGCAGAAAAATTCAACGACCTGCGCGCCGTTTTTTTCGGTGACCTTGATATCAAGGTATTCCGCCCAGCGGGCAGGGTAATGAAGTTCCGCACCGGGAACATCGATGGTCATATCGCCCGCTTCCGGAGGAAGCTCCGCAGGGCCGCCGGAGGAGCTGTTTCCGCCCTGGGGTTTATCGGTGGTTCCAACATTTCCGCCTTGGCTGTTGTCCGGTGCATTATCGTTTCCGCCGGAGGGCTGTTCAGCGCCTTTAAGCGGAAGCTTATCGATAATATAGTTTACTTCTTCCTGCATGCTGAAGACGATGTTGATGTCGGAAGCGCTCCAGCTGCCGTCCGGAACAAATTCCGGGATATCAACGCGAACTTCGGTTTCTCCGGATGAGCCTTTGATAACGCCGAGCAGACTTCCGGTTTCTCCGCCGAAATAAACGGTGAAAAGTTCCTGAACTTTTCCGGATTCAAGCTCCGCGCTGAATTTTACGGAATATACCGGGCTTTCGATTATCTCCGTTTTTAAAAATCCTGCCCAATCTCCGGGGAACCAGAGGTCGCAATAGGGGGTTTCGATTTTAACGTCGTCTTTTTTGCCTGTGATTATCTCGCCGTTTTCGTCAAGGTCATCCGGGTTTATGGTAACTTCGCCCGGAACGACCTCCGGCTTGCTCTCGTCCTCGACTTTTGATATCTCGATATCCGAGCCGCCGGGCTTTTCATTGTTTGAGCATCCGCCAAAAGATATGAGCATGCTCAAAACAAGAACCGCCGACAAAACTTTGAGCACAAGGTTTTTCTTTGCGCTTTTTTCCATTTTGTGCCCCCTTTTCGGGAAAATTTAAGGTTTTTCCGGCTGCCGAATCAATCGGCAGCCGGTTATTTTGTTTTTATTCGGTGATCATCTTTCCGTCTTCGGCAAATTCATACATGCCCTGAGGAAGTATACCGTTGTTGTTGGTTACCCAGTATCTGCCGGTTGCGGCCTGGCCGTTGGAACGAACGTAATAATATTCGTCATCAACTTTGATAAGGCCTGCGCCGTACTGGATATCTCCGTTGAGGTAATAGAAGATTCCGCCGTTTTCCTCATAGAATCCGTTTTTGGTATTATCCGGATCTTCGGGAACAACGGGAACTTCCGGACCTTCGGTCATTCTGCCGAGAGAATCGAAGTAATACTTATCCATAGGCATAAGACCGTTGGTGTTGGTGATCCAATATTCACCGATTGCAACCTGTCCGTTGGAGCGGATGTAATAATACTCTCCGCCGATAAGAACAAGACCTGCGGAATACTGGATCTTTCCGTTTACGTAATAGAAGATTCCGCCGTTTTCTTCATAGAATCCGTTCTTAAGTTCTTCGGGTTCTTCCTCGATGGGAGCTCCGATAAGCTTACCGTTTTCATCGAAGTAATACATTCCGCATTCCATAAGGCCGTTATTGTTGGTGATCCAGTAGTTGCCTACTGCAAGTGCGCCGTTGGAGCGTACGTAATAATAATCGCCTTTATAGATGATAAGACCGGTTCCGTACTGGATTTCGCCGTTTCTGTAATAATGGAGAACGCCGTCTTCTTCATAGATACCGTTTCTGGTAAGTCTTCCGAATTCATCGAAGAGGAAGTATCCGGGTTCGATAAGGCCGTTGTCTGCTGCAACATAGTAGTTTCCGGTTGCGAGCATACCGCTGGAAGTTACGTAGATGATATCGTTGTTATAGTTCTTTCCGTCGGAATAGCGGATAAGACCTTTATAGGTGCGGACGCCGTTTTCATAGTAGTAATATGCGCCCTCTTCTGCATAAACGCCGCTCTTTTCGGTAACGGTTATCTGCATTACGCCGTTTTCATCAAATTCATAAGATCCAACAGAGATATAATCGAATTCGTTTACTTTTTCTACCCAGTACTTGGTGTTTACAACAAGTGCGCCGCTGGTTCTTACGTAATAGAAGTTTCCGTCTATCATGATAAGGCCTGCGCCTACGTTCTTGCGGTAACGGTCGTAATGGTAAAGGGTTCCGTCAATTTCGGTGATTCCGTCGTATCTGATGAGTTTGCCGTCTGCGCCGAAGGTATAAACGCCTTTTTCAACGGCAGCTGCTCCGTTATCAAATATGATTCCGTTGGTTCTGGTGATGTGATAATCGCCGGTTACCATGGTTCTTCCTGCGCAGAAGTAATAATATTCTCCGCCGGCAGAAACAAGGCCTACGTTAAACGGAAGTTCGCCGTTTACTGCCCAGACGGTTTCACCGTTAAGGGTATGGAACCCGGTAAGTCCGCTCTGGAATACTCCGTTTTCGTCAAATACGAACCAGGATTTTTCGCTGTCGGGATATTCCTCTTCATCCTCTTCGGGAACATAGGATTCATCGAAGTCGTTGGGTCCGTATCCAAGCTCGGTGTTATAGGGGAGATATGCGTTTCCGGTTGCGGGAACGCCGCTTTCGGTATCAAGATAATACCAGTTTCCGTCGATTTCGGTCCATCCGGTCTTCTGGATCTCATCCTCAACGAGGTAATGTTTTCCGTCTTCGGAAGTTTCCCAACCGGTTCTGGTAAATACTGCGGTATAGGTTGCGGTGCCGGTAACTTCGACTATTTCTTTATCCCATTCCTTGAAGGTATAGGTAAAGTTTTCGTCAGCCTCTTTTTCGGGCGTTCCTTCAAATTCGGGGAGTTTTCCGAATTCGACTTCGGTTTTGATTTCTTCTCCGTCAACTACCCAGGTGATCTCGTATTTATTTACGGTAAGGGCAGCATCAAGAGTGATGTTTTCTGCGGGCATGGTTTCCGGAACGGTCCAGCCGCCGAAGGTATGGCCTTCGGGAGCTTCGTATTCCGGAACGGTGATTGCGGTTCCGTAAGTTACCTCAACAGCTTCGCCGTATGCTTCGCCGTTTACGGTAAAGGTTACGGTGTATTTGTTCGGGGTAAGAGCTGCATCAAGAGTGATATCCTCTGCGGGCATAACTTCCGGAACGGTCCAGCCGCCGAAGGTATGACCTTCGGGTACTTCATATTCCGGAGCATTGATAACGCCGCCAACAACAACAGAGATTTCGCTGTATTTTTCGCCGTTTACGGTGAAGATTACAGTAAATTCATTGAGAATAAGTTCTGCATCAAGAGTGATATCTTCTGCAGGCATCTTTTCGGGGATCTCGGTCCAGCCGCTGAATACATAACCCTTAGGAACCTCATATTCCGGAGCGGTAATTTCGGTTCCGTAGGTTACCTCAACCTCTTTATAAACCTCGCCGTTTACGGTAAAGGTTACGGTATAGGTATTGACGGTAAGAGTTGCGTCAACGGTCATATCTCTTGCGGGCATGGTTGCTCTTGGGGGAACATTCCATCCGCTGAAGGTATGGCCTTCCGGAACGGTATAGCTCGGAACTCTGATTCTGGATCTGTATTCAACTTCGCTCTGCTGATAAATCTCACCGTTGATGGTGAAGGTAAGAACATAGCTGTTAATGGTTTCGGTTGCATCAAGAACGATGTTTTCCGCCGGCATGGTTTCAGGTACGTTCCATCCGCTGAAGGTGTAACCGTCTTTTCCTTCATATACAGGTGCGGTTACAGGTTCGCCATAGGTTACCTGTTCTTCGTAATAGAGTTCGCCGTCAAGGTTAAAGGTTACGGTATAAACGTTCTTGGTAAGAACTGCGTCATAGGTCCGGTCGCCTGCGGGCATCTTATCAGGAACGGTCCAGCCGCCGAAGGTATGGCCTTCCGGAACATTGTATTCCGGAACGGTGATCTTGGTTCCGTAAGTTACCTCGATGGTTTCGCCGTATGCTTCGCCGTTGATGGTAAAGCTTACTTTATAAACGTTCGGGGTTTCGGTTGCATCGATCACAAGATCTTTTGCGGGCATCTTATCCGGAACAGTCCAGCCGCTGAAGGTATAGCCTTCCGGAACGGTGTAACCCGGAACATAAACTGGATCTCCGTATGCGATTTCATAGTCGGCATGGAATTCGCCGTTTTTGGTATAGGTTACTTTATAAATATTTACAGTAAGAGTTGTATCGATAACAACATCTTTTGCAGGCATGGTTTCCGGAATATCTTTCCATTCGGTGAAGGTATGGCCTTCGGGAATCTCATATTCCGGAACAGGAACTTCAGTTCCGTAAGTTACGTCAAATTCTTTATAAACCTCTCCGTTAATGGTATAGGTCATCTTATAAACATTTGCCGTAAGAACCGCATCAAGAGTGATATCTTTTGCGGGCATTGTTTCGGGAACATTGTTCCAGCCGCCAAAGGTATGACCTTCCGGAACTTTATATTCGGGGATGGTTACCTTTGAACCATATACAAAGTTAAATTCTGTATATTTTTCACCGTTTATGGTAAAGGTTGCTTTATAGCTGTTGATCTGATAAACCGCTTTGATGGTAACATCCTTGGTAATACCGTTGGTATCGCCTTCCCATCTTCCGGTATAACCTTCTTTTGCGGGAACAGCGGGCTTTTTAGATGCGTTGCTTCCGTATTCAACACTTTCGGTTTCAACGATCTCATCATTTTCGCCGACCCAGGTTACGGTATATTTGTTTACTACGGAAGAATAGGTTGCTCTATAGGTTGCATTTCCGGTTACTTTGGAAATCTCTTTATCCCAACCTTCAAAAGTATAGGTGTACTGTGCGGTTGCTGCTTTTTCGGGAGTTTTTCCGCCGTAAACGGGGGTTTCGCCATAAGGAAGTACCTGTTCATCAAGAGTTGTTCCGTTTTCATCAACGAATTTAACGGTATATTCGTTTACTGTTGCAGTAAACTCTGCGTTATAGGTGATGTTTCCGGTTACTTCGGAAACTGCAGGAGTCCATCCTTTGAATGTGTAGGTGAATTCTGCGGTTGCAGGTTTTGCGGGAACTTTTCCGTTATATTCGGGAGTTGCGCCATAAGGAACAGCTGCATCGAATTCTGCAACAGATCCGCCGTTCATCCATGTTACGGAATAGGTGTTTACCTTGGAGGAATATGTTGCGGTATAAGTGATATCTCCGGTTACGGAAGAAACTTCGGGAGTCCAGCCGCTGTGAGTAAAGGTGTACTGTGCAGTTGCTTCCTTGGTCGGGGTTTCGCCCTTATAGGTCGGGGTTATGCCATAGCTTACTTCCTCTTCTTTATAAAGCTCTTTTCCGTCCTCATTTACCCAGGTTACGGTATATTTGTTTACGGTTGCATGATAAAGGATTCTGTAAGTTACGTTATCGGTTACCATAGGAAGATCCTTGCCTGCTTCGGTTTCTTCCGTGGTCTTTACGTTTCTCCAGCCTCTGAATGTATAGGTATACTGTGCGGTTGCTGCTTTTTCGGGAATTTCTTTATCAAAGGTCGGAACAGTTCCGTAAGGAACGTTTTCGTCCTTTTCAATTTCATTTCCGTTTTCATCAGTCCAGGTTACGGTATATCTGTTGATTTCATAAACAGCGGTATATACGATATCGCCGGTTACGATGCTGGAAGCACTGTCATAGAAGTTTCCGTCCTCATCCTTCCAACCAATGAAGGTATGTCCGGTTTTGGTCGGGTTAAGGCTGTTATAAACAGGGGTGGTTCCCCAAGCAACGTTCTTATCGGGTTCTATAACAGTTCCGTCCTCATCCTGCCATGTTACGGAATATCTGTTGATCTCATAAACAGCAGTATAGGTGACATCGCCGGTTACGGAAGCGAACGTTTTATCCCAGCCTTTGAAGGTATGGCCCTCTTTTACCGGGTCTTCTTTTCCATAATCAGGAGTTTCGCCATAGGCAAGAGTCTGTTCGTCAAGAATTGTGGTTCCATTTTCGTCAACGAACTTAACAGTGTATTTGTTTACGGTTTCCGTATAGGTTGCTTTATAGGTTGCTTCGCCGGTTACGGAAACAATCTCTTTATCCCAACCTTCAAAAGTATAGGTATACTGTGCGGTTGCCGCTCTGAAAGGATCGCTCGGAGCAGTGGGAACAGTTCCGTAAGGAACTTTTCCGCTCTGGAGCTCTTTGTTGTCCCAGTCAACGAATCTGATAGTGTATTCATTTACACTTTCTGTAAAGGTTGCAGTATAGGTTACATCGCCGGTTACTGCGGAAACTGCGGGTGTCCAGCCATTATTCCATGTATAAGAATATTGGGCATTTCCGGCTTTAGTCGGAGTTCCGCTGTTATAAGCCGGGATTGTTCCGTAAGCAACATTTTCGTCCGTTTCAAGAACAGTTCCGTCCTCGTTCTGCCAGATTACGGTATAGGAACGGAGGGTTTCTTTATAAGTTGCGGTGTATGTTGCATCGCCGGTTACAGAAACGATTGCCGGTGTCCAGCCGCTGTGAGTATAGGTGTACTGGGCATCTGCGGCTTTGGTCGGAGTTTCTCCGTTATACTTCGGAGTTGCGCCATAAGCAACTTTTCCGCTCTGGAGTTCGGTTCCGTCTTCGTTTACGAATGTAATGGTATATTCGTTAACTGTGGAGCTGTAAGTTGCGGTATAGGTTGCATCGCCGGTTACAGAAACAACTTTCTTATCCCATTTATCGAAAGTATAAGTGTACTGTGCGGTTGCTGCTTTTTCAGGGGTTTCGCCGCCGTAAACAGGAGTATCACCGTATTTTACAGTCTGTTCATCAAGAACGGTTCCGTCTTCGTTTTTGAAGGTAATGGTATATTCGTTTACGGTTGCAGTAAACTCTGCGTTATAGGTGATGTTTCCGGTTACTTCGGAGACTGCAGGAGTCCATCCTTTGAATGTGTAGGTGAATTCTGCGGTTGCCGCTTTGGTCGGGGTTTCGCCGTTATATTCCGGTGTTGTTCCGTAAGGAACGTTTTCGTCCGTTTCAAGAACACTGTTTCCGTTTTTCCAGGTTACGGTGTATTTGTTTACGGTTGTACTGTAAGCCGCGGTGTATGTTGCATCGCCGGTTACAGAAACGATTGCCGGTGTCCAGCCCTTGAAAGTATAGGTGTACTGGTCGTCTGCGGCTTTGGTCGGAGTTTCGCCGTTATACTTCGGAGTTGCGCCATAGGCAACTTTTCCGCTCTGGAGTTCGGTTCCGTCTTCGTTTTCGAATGTAACGGTGTACTCGTTTACGGTTGTGCTGTAAGTTGCCGTATAGATTGCATCACCGGTTACAGAAGCGATTACCGGTGTCCAGCCCTTGAAAGTATAGGTATACTGAACATCTGCGGCTTTGGTCGGAGTTTCGCCGGTATATGCCGGAATTTCGCCATAGGCAACTTTTTTGCTCTGGAGTTCGGTTCCGTCTTCGTTTTCGAATATAATGGTGTATTCGTTTACGGTTGCGGTATAGGTTGCGGTATAGGTTGCTTTTCCGGTTACATCAACAATTACCGGGCTCCAGCCTTCGAAAGTATAGGTATACTGAGCATCTGCAGCTTTGGTCGGGGTTTCACCGGTATATGCCGGAGTTTCACCATAGGCAACTTCGCTGCTCTGGAGTTCGGTTCCGTCTTCATTTTCGAATACAATGATGTATTTGTTTACGGTGGCGCTGTAAGTTGCTTTATAGATTACATCACCGGTTACGGAAACAACTTCTTTATCCCATTTATCGAAAGTATAGGTGTACTGTGCAGTAGCATTTTTCTTGGGTGTTACACCGTTATATTCGGGCATTGTTCCGTAAGCAACGTTTTCATCCGTTTCAAGAACGGTTCCGTCCTCGTTCTGCCAGATTACGGTGTATTTGTTTACTGTACTGTCAAACTTGGCCGTATAGGTTGCTTCGCCGTCAACTGCCTTGATTGCCGGAGTCCAGCCCTTGAAAGTATAGGTGTACTGCTCTGTTGCGGCTTTGGTCGGAGTTTCGCCGGTATATGCCGGAGTTTCGCCAAAGGCAACTTCGCTGCTCTGGAGAACAGTAGTTCCATCCTCGTTAACAAATTTGATGGTGTATTTATTAACGGTTGCGGTATAGGTTGCGGTATAGGTTGCATTTCCGGTTACATCAACAATTACCGGGCTCCAGCCTTCGAAAGTATAAGTATACTGAGCATCTGCGGCTTTGGTCGGAGTTTCGCCGGTATATGCCGGGAGTTCGCCGTAAGCAACTTCGCTGCTCTGGAGAACAGTTCCGTCCTCGTTTTTGAATGTGATGGTGTATTCGTTTACTGCACTGTCAAACTGTGCGGTATAAGTTACATCACCGGTTACTGTGGAAACTGCGGGTGTCCAGCCTGCGAAAGTATAGGTATTCTGTGCAGTAGCATTTTTCTTAGGCTCCGCGCCGTTATATTTCGGGGTTTCGCCGTATTCTACGTTTTCATCCTTTTCAAGTTCGGTTCCGTCCCAGTTTTCCCAGGTTACGGTGTACTTGTTAACGGTTGCGGTGTAGGTTGCTTTATAAACGGTGTCACCGGTTACGGGTTCTGCCGGTGTCCATTTATCAAATGTATAAGTGTACTGTGCAGTAGGAGCTTTTGTCGGAAGTTCGCCTTCGTAATTCGGGGTCGTTCCGTAGCTTACGTTCTCTTTTACAGCAAGTTCAGTACCATCTTCGTCAACCCAGGTTACTTTATATTTATTTACGCTTGCGTTATAAAGTGCCTTATAAGTTACGTTTCCGCTTACAGCCTCAAGGTCATCGGCTTCTCCGTCGGTTCCGTTATCCCATCCTCTGAAGGTATAGGTAAACTGTGCATTGCCTGCTCTTGCAGGCGTTTCTCCCTTATAAGACGGAAGTTTTCCGAATTCAACTTCGCTGCTATAAAGCTCGGTGCCGTTCCAGTCAACAAAAGTTACGGTATATTTATTGACAGTTTCGGTATAGGTTGCCTTATAGGTTGCTTCGCTTTCAACCGCCTTGATTTCCGGAGTCCAGCCTGCGAAAGTATAGGTGAACTGTGCGCCGCCGTCTCTTGTGGGATTTGCCGGTGCGGAAGGCATATTTCCGTATTCAACGGTAGTCTTACTTATTTCTCTGTCGTCCCAATCAACAAACTTGATTTCATAGCTTCTGACAGTGGAAGCAAATTCCGCAGTATAAGTTGCATCGCCGGTTACGGATACAACAGCAGGTCTCCATGCGGTAAAGCTATAGGTATACTGTGCATCCTGATCTTTGGAAGGATCTTCATGAACAGGAGTTGCACCGTATTCATAGGTTTCGGTGGTTTCTTTTCCATCGATGACCCATGTTACGGTATATTTGTTGACGGTAGAAGTGTAAGTTGCGGTATAGGTTGCATTTCCGGTTACGGGAACAAGTTCCGGGCTCCAGTTTGCAAAGGTGTAAGTGTACTGTGCGGTTGCAACCTTTTGGGGAGTTACGGGTGCTGTCGGAGTTTCACCGTAAAGAACAGTTGTTTCTCCAAGATAGGAACCGTCATCGTTTCTCCAGGTAATGGTGTAGCTGTTCTTTTCTGCTTTATATTTTGCAGTATAGGTAGCTTCGCCGGTTACGGAAGCGATTTCCTTATCCCAACCGTCAAAGGTATAGGTGTACTCATCGGTCTTTGCCTTGGTCGGGGTACTTCCCTTGTATTCAGGAAGAGTATCGTATTCAACTTCGCCGCTCCAGAGAACGGTAATTCCGTCCTCGTCAACAAACTTGATAAGATATTTGTTTACTGTTGCGGTATAGGTTGCGGTATAGGTTTCTTCACCGGTTACTTTGGAGAACTCTTTATCCCAGCCTGCGAAAGTATAGGTGAACTTATCGGTCCTTGCCTTGGTCGGGGTACTTCCCTTGTATTCGGGAAGAGTATCGTATTCAACTTCGCCGCTCTGAAGAATGGTAGTTCCGTCCTCGTCAACAAACTTGATAAGATATTTGTTTATGGTTGCGGTATAGGTTGCGGTATAGGTTGCTTCACCGGTTACTTCGGAGAATTCTTTATCCCAACCTGCGAAGGTGTAGGTGTACTGTGCAGTTGCGGTTTTTGTAGGAGTTGCAGCTGTATACACCGGGAGTTCACCATAAGCAACTTCGCTGCTCTGGAGAACGGTATTTCCATCCTCGTTAACAAACTTGATGGTATATTTGTTTACAGTGCTGCTGAACTGTGCAGTGTAGGTTACATTTCCGGTTACGATATCAATTACGGGATCCCAGCCTGCGAAAGTATAGGTATACTGGGCATCTGCATCTTTGGTCGGAGTTCCGTTAGGATATACCGGGGGTTCGCCGTAATCGTAAGTTTCAGCAGTTTCAACACCGTTAACGTTCCATGTTACCGTAAAGGTCTTGATGGTATGGGTTGCGTCAAGGGTGATATCTTCTGCGGGCATTGTTTCGGGAACATCCCAACCGCTGAAATCATAGCCTTCATTCGGAGTAAATTCCGGAGCGGTTACTGCTGCGCCGTAATCCACCTTAATCGGTTCGCCATAAGCTACCCCGTTTACAGTAAAGGTTACTTCATATTTGTTTACGGTATAAATTGCATTGATATCAAGGTTGCTCTCGATGCTGGTTACACTCTTGTTTTCCCAGGTTCCGGTATGACCGGTTTTTTCGGGAACAGCGGGAATGTTTTCGGTAACGTCGGTTCCGTGTTTTACAGAAACACTAAATACTTCTTTGCCGTCCGCTATCCATCTTACAACATAGAAAATATCGTCGCAGTTTGCATAGAATTTTGCGTCTTCTGCAATATTATGGATCTTTCCTTCTGTAAGGGCATTGTTATTGGCATCGATCCACTGTTTAAAAGTTTTACCCTCGATGAAAGGATTTTCCGGAATAGTATATGCTGTTCCGAAAACAACATCAAAGGTCTTGTATGCCTCGGTATCAGTATTATTAATGTAATAATATACCTTATAAGTAATAGGAGTATATACGGGTTTTACCTCAACATCCGCAGTAACGTTGGTTACGCTTGCAGGCTCCCAAACACCTGTATGGCCGAATTTTTCGGGAACAGCGGGAGTTTTTGTTGCGTCTTTTCCGTGCTCAACGGTTTCGGTTGCAACGGTTTCGCCGTTTTCTTTAAGCCAGGTTACGGTATATTTATTGATTTCAAATACCGCGTAATAAGTTGCATCGCCTTTTACAGTGGGGATTTCAACAGCGCTTCCGCCTTTGGAATCTGCCCAGCCTTTAAAGGTGTATCCTGCTTTTGTGGGAGCATTGCCGGAATATACCGGGGTTTCGCCATAGGCAACTTTGCCGCTCTGGAGAACGTCATTTCCATCCTCGCTGAGGAATTCAATGGTATATTCATTAACAGTTGCGGTATAGGTTGCGGTATAGGTTGCTTCGCCGGTTACTTCGGAAACTGTGGGTGTCCAGCCTGCGAAAGTATAAGTATACTGGTCATCTGCAGCTTTGGTCGGGGTTTCGCCGGTATATGCCGGGAGTTCACCATAAGCAACTTCGCTGCTCTGAAGAACTGTAGTTCCATTCTCGTCAACAAACTTGATGGTGTATTTGTTGACTGTGGAAGAATAGGTTGCTTTATAGACAACGTGATCCGATACTACGGAAAGTGCCGGGGTCCAGCCTGCAAAGGTATAGGTATACTGTGCGGTTGCTCCCTTGGTGGGATCTTCCGGTTTTACAATATTGTTTGCCGGGGTTCCGTAGTCATACTCGGTTGCTTCTTTAAGAACAGTTCCGTCCTCATCAACAAAGACTACGCTGTATTTCTTTACAGTGCTGCTAAACTGTGCTGTATATTCCGCATCACCGGTTACAGAAACAATTTCGGGACTCCAGGTATTATTGAATTCATAATAATACTGCTGGGTTTCTGCTTTTGTCGGAGTTTCGCCGGAATATACGGGAGTTTCGCCGTAGGCAACCTGCTCGGTTTTAAGAGTTTCACCGTCACCGTCGACCCAGGTGATAGTGTATTCGTTTACGATTTCGTTAAACACGGCGGTATAGGTTGCATCGCCGGTTACGTTGGAAATATCTGCATCCCAACCTTTGAAGGTGTAGGAATGCTGCACATTGCCTTCTTTGAGCGGGGTTTCGCCGTCATAGGATACGGGATCACCGTAAGGAAGCGAATAGGACTTAAGTTCGGTTCCGTCATAGTTTTCGAAGGTAATGGTATAGTATCTGACAGATTCGGTATAGGAAGCCTTATAAGTTACGTCACCTTTAACTTCGGAAACAGCAGGAGCCCATTCCTTAAACTCATAGGTATGAGTATTGGTGGAAGCCTTGGTCGGGGTTTCACCGTCATAGGAAGGAGTTGTGCCGTATTCTACGTTTTCATCCTTTTCAAGTTCGGTTCCGTCTTCATCTGCCCAGGTTACAGTATATTTGTTTACAGTCTGGGTGAAGGTTGCGGTATAGATTGCTTCGCCGGTTACGGAAACAATCTCTTTATCCCAACCTGCGAAGGTGTAGGTGTACTGTGCAGTTGCGGGTTTTGTCGGAGTTGCAGCGGTATACGCCGGGGTATCGCCAAAGGCAACTTTTCCGCTCTGGAGAACAGTTCCGTCCTCATTTTTGAATGTGATGGTGTATTCGTTTACGGCGGAGCTGTATGTTGCAGTATAGGTTGCATCACCGGTTACTTCGGAAACTGCGGGTGTCCAGCCTGCGAAAGTATAAGTATATTGTGCGGTTGCTCCCTTGGTGGGATCTTCCGGTTTTACAATATCCTTTGCCGGGGTTCCGTAGTCATACTCGGTTGCTTCTTTAAGAACAGTTCCGTTCTCATCAACAAAGGTTACTTTGTATTTGTTAACGGTACTGCTGAACTGTGCAGTATAAGTTACATCGCCGGTTACAGTATTGATTTCCGGGCTCCAGCCTGTGAAAGTATAGGTATGCTGGGTGGTTGCGGCTTTGGTCGGAGTTTCGCCGTCGTAAGACGGGGTTGTTCCGTAAGGAACGTTTTCGTCCTTTTCAAGTTCGTTTCCGTCTTCATCTGCCCAGGTTACGGTATATTTGTTTACAGTCTGGGTGAAGGTTGCAGTATAGATTATATCGCCTTCAACAATAGTTTCGCTTCCATATACATTGTCGTTTTCATCGATCCATTCTTTGAATGTATAGGAATACTGAGCATCGCCTGCTTTGGTCGGGGTTTCGCCGTCATAAGAAGGCTGTGTTCCGTAAGGAACGTTTTCGTCCGTTTCAAGAACATCACCGTTCTCGTTTTTCCAGGTTACGGTGTATTTATTTATGGTCGTGCTGTAAGTCGCTTTATAGGTTGCTTCACCGGTTACAGAAGAAACTTCCGGAATCCATCCGCTGTGAGTATAGGTATACTGAGCATCGGGATCCTTGACAGGAACATTCCCCTTATAAGTCGGGGTGTTTCCGTAGCTTACGGTTTCTCTGCTAAGCTCGGTTCCGTCTTCGTTTACCCAAATTATAAGGTATTGATTTGTGGTCTGCTGGAAGAGAACTTTATAAGTTACGTCGCTGGAAACTGCCGGGAGCTGCGCTCCGTTTGTATAGTTTACGTTTTTAGCAACGTCTTTCCAGCCGTTGAATGTAAAGGTGTGTTCTGCGGTCGTTTCTTTGGAAGGAGTTTCTCCGCCGTAAACAGGAATTGCATCATAAGGAAGTACCTGTTCATCAAGAGTTGTTCCGTTTTCATCGACCCAAGTTACAGTATAGGTGTTGGTAACCTGTTCAAAGGTTGCGGTATATTCGGTATTACCGGTTATTCCGGAAACTTCCGGAGTCCAGCCTTTGAAGGTATAGCTGTACTGTGCATCGCCTTCTTTAGTCGGATTTGTTTCTTTATCGTAAGTCGGGGTTGTTCCGTAAGGAACATTTTCGTCCGTTTCAAGAACATCGCCGTTCCAGTTTACCCAGGTTACGGTGTATGTATTTACGGTTGCAGTATAGGTTGCGGTATAGGTTACATCGCCGGTTACTGCAGAAACCGCAGGTGTCCAGCCATTCCATGTATAAGAATACTGAGCACCGCCGGCTTTAGTCGGAGTTTCGCCGTTATAGGTCGGAACTGTATTGTAAGGAACGTTTTCATCCTTTTCAAGTTCGGTTCCGTCCTCGTTCTTCCAGGTTACGGTATAAGAACGAAGGGTTTCCGTATAAGTTGCGGTATAGGTTGCTTCGCCGTCAACTACCTTGATTGCCGGAGTCCAGCCGCTGTGAGTATAGGTGTACTGGGCATCTGCGGCTTTGGTCGGGGTTTCGCCGGTATATGCCGGAGTTTCGCCGTAGGCAACTTTAATACTCTGGAGTTCGGTTCCGTCTTCGTTTACGAATGTAATGGTGTATTGTTTTACGGTGCTGCTGAACTGTGCAGTGTAGGTTACATTTCCGGTTACGATATCAATTTCGGGATCCCAGCC
>JAFSDS010000043.1 GCA_017436125.1 Oscillospiraceae bacterium
GCAAGAATTGCATCGGCTTTAAAAGAAGCTATTCCATTGCTCAGCATTAATACTTCTGATTTAGATTCAGACCCGTTACTTCTTAACACCCCTGATGGAGAAATTCATCTTGATACTGGTGAAATGAAGCCACATGAATCGCTGCATTATATTACCCACATAACTAACACTTCCCCTTCAGAAGAAGGCTCAGAACTCTGGGATAATTTTATTTCTCAGATTACGTGCGAAGATGAAGAAGTTGCTGATTTTCTCAAGCAACTGGCGGGAATGTTTGCCATCGGAAAAGTTTATGAAGAACGACTGATCATCGCGGTTGGCAGCGGCGGCAACGGCAAAAGTACCTTTTTTAACGCAATCCTAAACATACTTGGCGATTACGCCGGCACTATACGTTCCGAACTTTTGATTGCAAGTAACGACAGTGGCAAAAAATTTGAATATGCCCGTCTTCGTGGTAAGCGCTTCATCATAGCTGAAGAACTTGAAGAAGACAAGCAGCTGGATACTGCTGCTGTTAAACATCTCTGCAGCACTGGTGATATTAATGCCCAGTTTAAGGGTAAAGATATTTTTACTTTTAAACCTTCTCATTCCACTGTGCTTTGCACGAACCATATGCCCGCAGTAAAATCTTTTGACGACGGAACTTGGGACAGACTTATAGTTGTTCCTTTCAATGGTCGTTTCAGAAATCAAGAAACTGAGATTAAAAATTATGGGGCTTATCTGGTGGAAAATTGTGGCGGAGCTATTTTGAAATGGATTATAGAAGGAGCGCAGATTTATATTAACAACGATTATAAGCTTATCATTCCCGAAGAAATTAAAACGGCTGTCGCGCAATATAGAAAAGATAATGACTGTCTTCCAGATTTTTTTGAAACTTGTCTTTGTTTTGATTCAACATTGTCCGCATCCGGCAGTGAATTATATCGCGAATATGAAGATTATTGTAGGTTAGAAGGTATTAAAGCTCAATCTTCTGCTGTTGTCTTGCCAAGAATTGCTGAACAGCCTGGTGTTAAAAAAACACGAAACAACAGAGGAACATTATATGAGGGAGTCGGGTTCGGTAAACCTGAAAGTTTGAGAATTATTGAGAAACGTGCAGGGCAGTGTAGGGATGAAAACTCATTTGATGATTTAATAGATAAAATATTACGAGCATAACCCCCTACACACCATACACGTTTTATAAAAAATCCTACCTTTTTGAAATCGGAATTACCTGAAAATTCTTTATAAAATCCGTCCCCAAAACCGCAAATTATATCGTCCATTTTTCGGTCAGTATGTAAGATAAGCACCCAACATCATAATATAAAATCACGTGCTCAAGTTTAGTTTTAAGATGCCCGCTCCCCTTTTTTCTTTGAAAAGGCTCGCGGGCTCGTTTGCAAATTTTGCTGTTTTGTGGTATAATAAAACTAATCCAATAAACATGAGAATATCAAGGCTATAAACAACCCGATAAATTCATTGGCGGCGACGTTGACGTGCTCAATTCCTACTTCGGCTACACCATCCACAGCGGAAAAGGCAAACCCACAAACTCAGAGTTTATAGCTCTGATTGCAGATAAGCTTCAGCTGCAGTATAAATAGATGTCTTTTTTCACCGGTTAACCTCTTATAAACCACGCGACTATCGCGTGGTTTTCTTTATACAAAAAAACGGAGCAAAACCTCTTTGTTTTGCTCCGTTTTTATATGTAATGTTATTTTACTTTACATTAATATTTTCGCATAACAATACGCTTTCAGCCGCCAAAGAAAAGATGTTCTATCAATATCTTTGCGCCAAGGGCAATAAGCACCGCTCCGCCGAAAAACTCTGCTTTTGATTTATATTTTGCACCGAAAACGCTTCCGATTTTTATTCCCGCTGCAGAAAAAGCAAAAGTTGTAACACCTATTATAGAAATTGCGGTGATGATATCAACGTAGAGGAAGGCAAATGTTATTCCTACTGCAAGAGCGTCGATACTTGTTGCAATAGCGAGCACAAGCATTGCTTTGAAAGCAAAGGATGCATTCTGTTCCTCGCCATCTTCCCTTGATTCTTTAATCATATTGAAACCGATGATTCCGAGAAGAATGAAAGCGACCCAGTGGTCGATGCTCGTAATATACTGTTCAAAAGTTGAACCGAGGAGATAACCTATAAGAGGCATAAGCGCCTGGAATCCTCCAAACCATATTCCGGCCAAGGCCATGTGCTTTGGCTTTATGGCTCCGACGGAAAGTCCTTTACAGATGGAAACAGCAAAAGCATCCATCGAAAGGCTTATTCCTATCAGGAAAAGTTCGATCAGTGACAAAACGATCCCTCCACAGTAAAAAAATAAAGACTTATCCGCAGAAAGCGGATAAGTCTCATCATTTAAAGCAATGCCAGGATAAAAATCCAGTCTGTTGACATAGCTGCGCATATTGCGCCGACTACTCCCTTATTCAATGGATAATTTTAACACACTGTTTTCAGAAAGTCAAATTTCTTTTCCGGTTTCCCCATCAATTATATTTTCATAAAGGGCATAATAGAACGGCGGAATCCTTCTGTCCATATGGAAACAGCCAAAAAACCATTTATTGAACTTGCAGGAAAGAGAAATTTCGTTAAGGAACGCATGAAGATTGTTGAAACAGTTGCTTTCCATTTCAAGAAAACTGCGCATTTTAAAACCTATATCATAAGTTACGATATAATCGACTTTTTTTTCAATGTTTTCAAGATTTTCTCTTGCGCGCTCACAGTCCTCTTCCGAAGGAAGCCTTGAAAAATCCGCACATTCTCTGAAATCATTTACATCAAGTTCCTCATCATCGCCGCCGCCAAAAGCAAATATCTTTTTGCCCTCTATTTCATAAACCTCGCCGCGGATAAGCTGATAGATATTTTCGGATATCTTTCTTGCCTTTCCTCCGGCAAAATCCACCTTTGGAAATTTATTGAGCAGCTCGAAATTTTCATGAGCACCTTCAACAAAAAGAACCTGATATTTGCGTTTTGAAAGCCATTTAATATTATTCAGTTCATCTTTGGATTCGTTCCATACAAAACCAAAATCTCCGCAAACGATAATGGTATCCCCTTTTTTGAGCCTTCTGGCCTGCTGGGTCTTGAATCTTGAAATCTCTCCATGAGTATCACCGGTAAAACAGATCATTTTTTCCTCCGGAATAATTAAAATAAGCCGACTAAAATTTAATAAATTATTAATTTTATTTTAAACCGGCATAAATTTAAAAAATATGCTATTCCATTATACAACAAATTTTGGTATAATAGCAATATAATATAACAAAAATCAATTTTTGACATATTTTGATTTTAGCTTTGGTTTCGGAGGAAATTATGAAAAGATTTTTATCCCTTATGCTTGCCGTAATGATGGCACTCTCCTGCTGCATCACCGCTTTTGCAGCAACAAAATATCAGCCTTCTTTCGAGATTGCTTCCGAATCGGTCTATCTTGCCGACGGAAACGGAAACGTTCTTTTTGAACAGAATCCCGAACAGCGCATGTATCCCGCTGAACTCACCCAGATTATGACCGCTATCGTTGTTATTGAAAACATCGAAGCTGTCGGCGGATGGGAAGCCGAGGCCGCTTATGAAATGAGCACCCAAAACTTCCTTTATGAAAACCGCCACGGCATCATCTCCACCGGAATGCTCGCCGGCAACGTCTTCACCGCTGATGAACTTTTCCACGCAATGGTAATTGCTTCCGGTTATGACGCAGCCATGACCCTTGCAAAACTTATTGCCGGCAGCCAGGATGCTTTTGTTGAACTTATGAACCAGAAAGCCATCGAAATCGGCGCAAAGGACACCAGCTTCAGCAACTGCCACGGTCTTCATAACACCGCAAACTATACCACGGCCTACGATATGTACCTTATTTCCAAATACGCCATGGGCCTTGAAAAATTTAAAGAGACTGTTTCCAAAACCGCATACACCTGCGAAGCAACCGACACTCATAAAAAACTCACCTGGAACACCGACAACGGCCTTCTTGCCAGCGGAAACAAACATTATTATGCTCCCGTAAACGGCATTAAATCCGGCTATAGCTCCGAAATCGGAAGAAACGTCGCTTCCTATGCGGAGTATGAGGGTTTTGCGTATTATCAGGTTTGCATGGGAGCACCTTTTGAACTTGAAAACGAATACAACACCGCTCTTGTTGATGCAAAAAATCTTTACAACTGGGCTTTTACCGAATTTGAAGTAAAAACCATTGTTGAAGCAGGTTCCCAGGTCGGTGAAGTTCCCCTCGAACTTGCTTGGCAAAAAGATCACCTTCAGCTTATGATCGGCGATACCTACCGTGCGCTTCTCCCCATTGAAATCGATATTGCTTCCATCGAATATCAGTATGACCTTCCGGAATCCGTCGAAGCTCCTATTGAAAAAGGCGAAACTATCGGTAAACTTAACTTCAGACATGCGGGCGAAGTTATCGGAAGCGTTCCCCTTGTTTCTGCAGAGGACGTTGAGCAGAGCGAGCTTTTAAGCGGACTTAAAAACTTCTCCGATATGACCCGTTCCTTCTGGTTCAAGTTTATTGTTATCGTTTTCTTCATCCTCATTGCTCTTTATATTGCGCTTATGATCATCAGAAACTATAATCACAGAAAATACGGCAATTTTAAGAGAAGAAAACGTCTTTAATATCAAAAAATTTTAAAAAAACTATTGACATTATAAATCATATTGTATATAATATTAACGCTGTCCAAAGACAGCAGGTGCGTTTCTGCGCTTAAACGGCATAAAATGCCGGCCTGCCGAGGATGAGTGTTTTAATGTGATTTATTACGCTCCTTCCACGGCTCGCGGAGGGAGCTTTTATTTTTATCAGCTCCCATCACAAAGCAGGAGGTGAATTTTTAAAATGGCCAGTGAAAAAATCTTGCAAGCGAAAAAAGAAGCTGTTGCAGAGCTCGTTGAAAAGCTTAAAGCTGCAAAATCCGGTGTTCTCGTAGATTACGTCGGTATCAACGTTGCAGACGATAC
>JAFSDS010000044.1 GCA_017436125.1 Oscillospiraceae bacterium
ATGTATCGGAAATGGTACATAGAGTTTGGCATAATAGTTTAAAAAAGGACGATATGGTGCTATAATATGAAACATATTAAATTCAAGGGAGGAAATACCTTATGGATAAAAAAGAAATGAAAAAAAGAATTATAAACACCCTTGAAAGCGGCGGAGAAAAAAACCGTTTTTACGTTTATGCACTTTGTGATGAAAACCACGAACCTTTTTATATAGGAAAAGGACAGGGAGAAAGAGTTTGGGCACACGAAGAAGGCAAAGAAAAAGAAACGGAAGAAATCGAAAAGAAAAAAGTGAGCAAAGAGGAAAAGGAAAAAATGCTCGAGGAACTTTCCGAAAAATATAAAAAAATCGATGAGATAGAAAAAAACGGTCATAAAGTCGAAAAGGTTATTGTCAAATGGGGACTTACGGAGCCGGAAGCTTTTATGGCCGAATCCGCGCTTATAAATCTTTGCAATTATCCTGATAGTACTCTTACCAACGTTGTAAACGGTCACGCAAGCGAACCGGAAAAGGGAAGCAGAAGCAAAACAACAAAAGCGATGAACGAAGAAGAATTCCTTAAAAACTGCGGTTGCGAAAAAAGAATTTTTGAAAAGCTTGACGTTGATACATACGGAAAATGTGTTTTTATCTGCATAAACCAATATTATGATTTTTGCATTGACAATGGAAAAGAAGTGCGTGAACGCATTATGGATATTGCGAGGGGATGCTGGAAAGCCACAAGAAGGGCAGAGCATCTTATTGCAGTATATAATTCCAGGGTTTGCGGTGTTTTTAAAATTGAAGAAGACCCAAAATGTATTTATGATAACGGTGAAAATTATCCAAAATATCCGGAAGAACTGCGTAAAGAAGAAAATAATCTTATCAGTAATGTAACAGAAAACGGAAAGCCAAAGGAGTTTGGCCGGCTTTCCGACACAAACAAAGATGTTCTCGAAAAATATATGAAAAAACATGATACCAGAAAGACAAAAAGCCTTGAAGAAAAATATAACAACTGGATTGCAAGAAGGTATTTTGTCTGCAAAGAAACAGACAGGCAGGAGCTGCGGAAACTTGAGCAATGCATTGTGCTGAAAGAAAATGGAAAGGCTATTTTCGGAAGCGGAAACCCTATAAAATATAACTATTAAAAAATAAGCGGCGATAAAATGTTCTGTCTTTCGAAATCAAAATACTGCGGTCTTTGGCAATGCCCGAAAATCGCGTGGATGAAAAAATATATGCCGGAAGAATTTGTTGTGGACGGCGCTGCTGTTGAAAGGATGAATAACGGAAACGAAGTCGGCGATCTTGCAATGGGTCTATTCGGCGATTTTGTTGAAGTGACTTCGTTTGATGGGGAAAAGCTTGATCTTTCCGCAATGATTGAAAAAACGAAGGAAGAAATGGAAAAGGGTACCGCCGTTATCTGCGAAGCTTCCTTTGATTACAACGGACTTTACTGCGCCGTTGATATTCTTAAAGAAGAAAACGGCGGTTGGGCTATTTATGAGGTAAAAAGTTCCACACACGATGATAAGGAAGTCTATCTTGCGGATATTGCCTATCAGAAATACGTTCTTGAAAACTGCGGAGTAAACGTAACCGGAACACACCTTATAACCATAAACAGCGGCTATGTTTTTGACGGGAAGCTCGATATACATAAGCTTTTCCGTATAACCGACGTTTCCTCCGCAATTGTTCCGGAAGAAAACAGCATTAAGGGCAACCTTATGATTGCGGAAAGGTTTCTCCGCAATCCTGCTGAACCGGACATTCTTATCAACGAAAACTGCAACAAACCTTATAAATGCGGTTTCTGGAAGCATTGCGCAAAGGACGTTCCGAGTCCTTCGGTTTTCGATTTATACCGAATGCCTTTCAAAAAGAAAATCGATTATTACCGGAAAGGAGAAGCGGCTTTTCCTGATCTTATTCTCGATTCCGGTATCACCAATGAAAAACAGCTCCGCCAGATGGAATATGCTCTTTCCGAAAAAGGAACTTATATAGACAAAGACGGAATCAGAGATTTTTTGAGAACTCTTTCCTATCCTATTTATTTTCTTGATTTTGAAACAATGCAGCCGGTTATTCCGCGGTATATAGGAACAAAACCCTATGCGCAGATCCCGTTCCAGTATTCGCTCCATTATATTGAGCACGAAGGAGGAAAGCTTGAGCACAAAGAATTTCTTGCGGAATCAGGCGCGGACCCCAGAAGAGCCATTGCGGAAAGCCTTTGCAGGGATATTCCGATGAACGTATGTGTAACGGCATATAACAAGGCTTTTGAATGCACAAGGCTCAAAGAACTCGCGGAAGCATTTCCGGACATTTCAGAGCATCTGCTTAATATTGAGCAGAACATCAAAGATTTGCTTGTGCCGTTCCAATCCGGATACTATTATAACCGTGCCATGGGCGGAAGCTTTTCTATAAAAAGCGTTCTTCCTGCAATTTTTCCGGATGATCCGGCTTTGGATTACCACAACCTTGAAGGAGTTCATAACGGCGGAGAGGCAATGGCAATTTTTCCAAAGATAAAGGATATGCCGCCGGAAGAGCAGATAACCGCGCGGTATAATCTGCTTAAATATTGCGAACTTGATACCCTTGCGATGGTAAAGGTCTGGGAAGAACTTTTAAGAGCGGCAGAATAACGAAAGAGGCCCGTGCTCAAAATGAGCACGGGCCTTCTTTTTCGGTGCTCAAACTTCGACACCTCTCCCGAATATTCACGGTAAAAGCACCGTTTTTCGTCGATATGTACAGTCAAATGCCGCTGCGGTTAGCAAAACCCAACATGGAAAAACAGTATTTTTCCCATTTTTTCAATGTTGTCTGTGAAGGGTCGCCCTCGCGAATCCTCATTGTTCTTCGGATTTCTTTCGGGATTACAACTCTTCCGAGGTCATCAATCCTTCAGACAATTCCCGTTGCTTTCATATTTTAAAAACCTCCTGTTAAATCTTGCTTTTACTTCCATATTATTTGCAGGAGATTTTTGTATATTCAAATTTAAAAACAGGCGGAAATTGGAAAATATAATTTTACTTAACAGTCGATTCTAAAATACTCAAGAAACTTTTTAAATCTATCCTGAGCCGTAAGGCAAGTATCCATAAGATAACCTTTTTCATTATTCCATTCTTTAAGTCCACGGTA
>JAFSDS010000045.1 GCA_017436125.1 Oscillospiraceae bacterium
CCTATATTCTGTGCGGAAGCGCCGAGGGCGTCGTTTGTTGAAACAGCAATAACAAGGGGCCTTCCGTTTCTAAGATGCGCTTTTGCCGCCATAGTCACCGCCGTATCCGTTATCCCATTTGCAAGTTTTCCAAGGGTGTTTCCGGTACAGGGTTCGATAAGTAAAACATCAAAAAGCGCCTTTGGTCCTATGGGTTCCGCCCCTACTATTGTTGTTATGGGCGCTTTGCCGCATATTTCGGTTATGCGGCGGATATGTTCTTCCGCTTTTCCAAAGCGGGTATCCGTAGAAGCTGCTCCCTCGGACATTATGGGTGTTATGTCATAGATTTTTGAAAGTTCTTCCATTTCGTCAATGACCCTCTTAAAAGTGCAAAAGGAGCCGCAAAGGGCAAAACCAAGGCGTTTTTTATTTTCCATGCTCATCCTCCTCTTCCGTCAAAATATTGAGCACCGTATCCTTTACAATTTCCCCGGCGGTTTTCGGCGCAAATTTTCCCGGAAGGCCAAGGGCTTTTTCCGCGGTTATTCCAAGTTCCTTCGCGGCGGAAAAATCCGTTCCGCAGGGTTCCGAAGCAAGGTCGATTATTATTGCGTTTTTATCCATGAGCATAAGTTTCTCCCTGTCGAGCACCATAGCCGGCACCGTATTGAAAACCACTTTATATTTTCCGATTTCCGCATCAAGAAGCCGAAATTCCAGCGGCGTCATCCCCTCGGAACGTATCCACGCAAGCTCGGAATACCGCCTTGCTGCAACAGTAACTTTTGCGTCAAGGGCTTTTAATATAGCTGAAAGAAGCCTTCCGATCCTTCCGTGGCCAAGAATGAGCACCGGAACGGTGCTTATGGATTCTGTGAGCATTTCAAGAAGTTTTGCCGCGGCTGCTTCCGCAGTAAGGGCCGCGTTCCTGACGGCAAATTCCTCTCTGTGATAATAATCAAAGGTTTTTATCCCCTTTTCTTCCGCCAAAGAGATTATATCTTTCGGCAAAAGTCCACCCATGAGCACCGAGCCTTCCGAAATATTTTCCACCATCTCCGAAAGTTTTATCCTCTCTTTTGTTTCCGTTTTTAAAAAGCCCTCTCTGTCACAGCACGGCAGCGGAAAAATGATGTTTTTTACTTTTTCAAATTCTTTTATGTCACTCACTGTTTTTACGCTTTCCGGAAGTTTTTCATTTTTCAGCGCAAAGGCAAAAACTTCGTGACCTTCTTTGGCAAGGGCCTTTGCAAGATATACCGACCGAAGGTCGCCGCCGGCTATCAGAAACGACATTCTTTTCATCTTATGAAAACCTCCAACCGTGTTTCCGTTGCTTTATTTTATGCAAAAGATTTTTTTGCCGTTACATTCACTTCCCTTTCTGTTTTTTCATAGGATGTTATCGACGGAAAGGAGGATCTTTATGTTTTTCGAAACTCTTGCTGTTCTTGTTGTAACCTTTTTTGCTTCTGTAGGAATGATAGAATTTTCCGAATGGCTGCTTAAAAATCCCTTTAAAAAACGGATGAAATACCGCGCTTTTATCATCATAAAAGCAAATTCCGTTCCGGAAGAGGAGATAGAACCGGCCCTTCGTTCTGTTTTTTCAGAAACCGGAAGTATAAAAACCGATGTTTTCCTCGACTGTGACGGATTATCCGAAGAGGCTCTTGCCATCTGTGAAAATCTTGAGCGAAGGTTTGAATGCAGCCTTTTCCGGGGCGATGATGAAGTTTTAAGATTGATAAGGGAAGGTTTACATACCGATAAAAAAACGCTATAATATATTTATATTATAGGACGGAGTTAAAAACGCATGCTTGATAAAAACGAAAAACAGGAGCCGGAACGCATCTGCGGAACGGTTGACGGAATCGTGTGCTATAAGCCCGAAAGCGGTTTCGTCGTGTTTGATCTTGATATGCAGGGCGAGCTTGTTACCGTAGTTGGCGAGCTCGGCAAAGTTGAAGCCGGCGAGGAAGTTTCCCTCACCGGCACTTTCGCGTCCCATCCGACCTATGGAAGCCAGTTCCGCGCGGACGTTTGCGAAAGGCGCCTTCCCGCATCCGCCACCGCCATAAGAAAGTATCTTTCCGGTGGTTCATTCAAAGGCGTCGGTCCTGCTATAGCAAAGCGTATTGTTGAAGCCTTTGGCGAATACACCCTTGAGGTCATCGAAAACACCCCTCTTGAACTTACGAGGATAAAGGGCGTTTCTCAAAAAATGGCGATGGAAATAAACACGGAATTTCAGCGTGCCTTTGGCGCAAGAAAAGTTATGACTGCTTTGCAGGAGTTTGGCCTTCCGGCGGCAATAGCCGTTCGCGCATGGAAAAAATGGGGCACAAATGCCATTGATTTTATAACGGACAACCCCTATCTTCTCTGCGATCCGGAAATCGGCCTTGATTTTTCAGAAGCGGACGCAATTTTTACCAAAAAAGGCGACCCTCAGGATATCAGAAGGCTTAAAGCCGGAATAAAGCATGTTCTTGTTCATAATCTCGATAACGGTCATACCTGCCTTCCGGAAGAAAGTCTTCTTGCTGCGGCGGCAGGACTTTTGGGCGAAGCGGACGAAATGGGAACCGCTCTTGAAGAACTTGTTGCAAAAGAGGAACTTAACGAATATTTCCGCAGCGGAAGAAGATTCATCTATCTTCCGGAACTTTTTATTGCAGAAACCACCGCCGCCGGACGCATAAAAATGATGCTTATGAGCCCGGAGGAAACCGCATCCTCCGCCCTTGAAAAATCCATAGAACTCCTTGAGGAAGAACTTGGCATAGAATACGACGTTCTTCAAAAGCGTGCACTTCGCAACGCATTGCAGAACCACGTATTTGTTCTTACCGGCGGCCCCGGCACCGGTAAAACAACGACCCTTAATGCACTTATAAAGCTTCTTGAACAGCAGGGGGACGAAGTTCTTCTTGCCGCCCCGACGGGAAGAGCCGCAAAGCGTCTTTCTGAACTTACCGGCCATGAGGCAAAAACCATACACCGTCTTCTTGAAGTTGATTATTCCGGAAACGAACTTGTTCCGGTTTTCCGCAGGAATGAACGCAACCCGCTCAAATGCGATACCCTTATCGTTGACGAGATGTCAATGGTGGATTCTCTTCTTTTTGATTCCCTTCTTCGGGCGCTTCCGTTCCATTGCCGACTTGTTATGGTCGGCGACAGCGACCAGCTGCCCTCTGTAGGCGCCGGAAACGTGCTCCACGATCTTATCCGGTCCGACATCATGCCTTCTGTAAAACTCGATACTATCTTCCGTCAGGCAGCGGAGAGCATGATAGTAACCAACGCCCATGATATCGTAAACGGCGAATACCCCTATCTTGAATCCAAGGACAACGATTTTTTCTTTCTTCCGCGCCAGACAGAAGCGGAATGCGCGGCAGAAGTCTGCCGCCTTTGCGAAAAGCGCCTTCCAAAGGCATACGGTTTTTCTCCCCTTTGGGATATTCAGGTCCTCTGCCCCGGAAAAAGAGGCGAAGCAGGAACCTGGAACCTCAATATCGAACTTCAAAAGCGTCTTAACCCTCCGGACGGAAAGAAAAAAGAGTTCCGCCACGGCGGCCACCTTTTCCGCGAAGGCGATAAGGTCATGCAGACCAGAAACGACTATGATATGACCTGGACAAAGGATGACGGCGAAATAGGACGCGGAGTTTTTAACGGAGATATCGGCATCATCGAAAAAATGGATCCCATAGGAAGAATGATGGCCATTCGTTTTGATGACAGAGTTGCGGAATATCCTTTTGACAGTGCAAACGAACTTGACCACGCATACGCTGTAACGGTTCATAAAAGCCAGGGCAGCGAATTTGAAGCGGTCATCATTCCGCTTTTTGAGGCAAATTCCCGTCTTTATTTCCGCAATCTGCTTTATACCGCCGTCACCAGGGCAAAAAAGCTGCTCATCATAGTGGGCAGCGCAAGGGCTGTTATGAACATGGTGGATAACAACCGCAAAAGCGGAAGATTTACCAATCTTCGTTTTATGATGAAGGACTGATTTTTGTTCGTATAACTGATGTTGACAACTTTAAAGAGAAGTTTTACACTATAATATATTATTAATTTACAAGATCGGAGGATACTGATGCCTGCTGATATAGGAATAGATCTCGGTACAACCAAAATAATTGTTTATGAAACCGGCCGCGGCGTTGTTTTCCGCGAGCCTAACATCGTTGCCATTAACAATGACACCGGCGAGGTTCTTGCCGTTGGCGAAAACGCCCATAAAATGGTTGGGCGTACCCCCGGTTACATCTCTGCCATGAGCCCCATGGGCGGCGGAGTTATTTCCGACTATAATCTTACAAACGTTCTCATCCACCACGCCCTTAAAAAGGTTTGCGGCGACAGTTATCTTAAACCCCGTGTTGCAATATGCGTTCCTTCCATTATTACGGACGTTGAACAGCGCGCCGTTGTTGATGCCGCTCTTGCTGCAGGCGCAAGAAAGGTTTTTCTTATTGAAGAACCTGTTGCCGCCGCCATGGGCGCCGGACTTGATATCTCTAAAGCGGAAGGCCGCCTTATTGTTGATATCGGCGGCGGAACTTCGGATATTGCGCTTCTTTCCCTTTCCGGCGTTGTATGCAAACATTCCATAAAGCTTGCGGGCAAGCGTTTTGATGAGGAAATAATCCGCTATGTCCGCCTTCGCCACGGTATCCTTATCGGCGAACGCATGGCAGAGGAAGTTAAAAAGAACATCGGTACCTGCTGGAGCTTTGACGATGACCGCACTTTTGAAGTTAAGGGCCGCAATCTTCTTACCGGTCTTCCCGGAAGAACAACTCTTCACTGGCAGGAACTTTCGGATATTTTCTATGACCTTGCGGACCAGCTTGCCGCCGCTATTCAGAAAGTTTTTGAAAAAACTCCTCCGGAACTTGCCGGCGACGTTAAAACAAACGGAATTCTTCTTACCGGCGGCGGCGCAAGACTTCACGGCCTTGATAAATACCTTGCAAAGCGCTTTAATCTTAAATGCGAAGTTGCGGAAAACCCGGAAGAATGCGTTGCTATCGGAACGGGCGAATCCTTTAACCTTCAGGGTTATCTTCGCGACTGCATAAGCGAAGCGAATAACCGTCTTCATGGATAAACCCGTCTTTGCCGGAAACAGCGATACCGGCCTTTTAAAAACCTTCGCTTTTATAACAATGTTAGCCGACCATGTCGGCTATCTGTTTTTTTCGGATGAGATAATATGGAGGCTTATCGGGCGTATTTCTTTTCCGCTTTTTGCATACTGCCTTGTTCTCGGTTTTCTTCATACAAAGGATGTCAAAAAATATTTTATCCGGCTCGGGGCTTTTTCGCTGATATCCCAGCTGCCCTATACCCTTTGTTTTTATCCGGAGGAGCTTGGGCTTAATACCGAAAACATTGTTCTTGAAAGCGACAGGGCTTTTTCACTTTTTGGCTTTCAGCTTAACATCGGATTTACGATGATGCTTGGCCTTTTGGGTATATTCGGCCTTGACAGAAAGAAATATTATCTTACCGCACTGGCTGTTATTCTTTCATTCATTCCGGCTGTTGAATACGGAAGCTATGGCGTTATGTTCATGATCATCGCCTATCTTTTTGCCTTTTCGGAAAGGGCGATGTTCGGCTTTGCCCTGGCGGTATCCCTTGGTTCGCCGGCTTTTGGATTATTTATTAACGGCTATTTCGATCCCCAGTGTTTTGCGGCTTTTGCAGTCCTTTTGATGATATGCAAAACAAATTCCAAAATCAAAATCCCCCGCTGGCTCGGCTATGGATTTTATCCGGCCCACCTTTGTATTCTTGCTTTTTTAAATTTTGTAATATAATAAAAGGATGTGACAAAAATGGAAAAGAAAATGGGCAAAACCGGCTATCTCCGCCGCTTTCTTCCCTATTACAGACCCTATCTTCCAACACTTTTTCTTGATCTTTTCTGTGCGGTTTTAACTACCGTCTGTGACCTTGTTCTCCCGATGATAGTGCGCACCATTACCAACGCTGCCACCGCGGAAGAGATCGGTGCTCTTTCGGTACAGATGATAATCGAAATAGTTGTTATCTATCTTGTCCTTAGGGTCATTGATACCGCAGCAAACTATTTTATGGTAAACATAGGCCATATGATGGGCGCACACCTTGAAGCGGATATGAGAAAGGATTTCTTCTCCCATCTTCAGGACCTCAGCTTCAGCTTTTACAGCAACAATAAGGTCGGCCAGCTTATGGCAAGACTTTCAAAAGACCTTTTCGACGTTACCGAATTTTCTCACCACGCACCGGAAGAGGTTCTTATCGGCATTGTAAAATTTGTCACTTCCTTTATCATCCTTATGAGCGTAAACGTTCCGCTCACGATTTTCATCTATCTTATGATCCCCGTTCTTGGATTTTTTGTCATTAAGATCCGCCATGAACTTCAGCACGCATTTTATTCCGAGCGTTCCCAGATAGGCGAAATAAACGCCCAGATCGAGGACAGCCTTCTCGGAATCCGCGTTGTTCAAAGTTTTGCAAACGAGGAAATCGAAAAGGAAAAATTTAAAAAGAACAACGAAATTTTCCTTGGCATCAAGAAAAAAGCATATAACGCTCTCGGAAAACTCCATTGCGTCATCCGCCTTTTTGACGGATGCATGTATATCACCGTTGTTGCCGCCGGCGGCTTTTTCCTTATGAAAGGTGCCATTACTCCCGGCGACTATGCGGCATATCTTCTTTATACCACCGTTCTTCTCAACACGGTTTCCCGTCTTGCCCAGTTTACCGAAACTTTCATGCAGGGCTTTTCCGGAATCGAGCGTTTTTATGAAATCATGGACGTTGAACCGGAAATCAAGGATGCTCCCGATGCAGAGCCCATTGAAAACGTAACCGGCGATATCGTTCTTGAAAACGTCGCATTCAGATACAGTGATTCCAACGAAGAAGTTCTTTCCGGCATTGATCTTCACGTAAATCCCGGTGATAACATCGCTTTGGTAGGCCCTTCCGGCGGCGGCAAAACCACCCTTTCAAACCTTATTCCGAGGTTCTATGACGTTTCCGAAGGACGCATTCTTCTTGACGGAAAGGACATCCGCAAGATAACCCTTTCCAGCCTTCGCAGCAACATCGGCGTTGTTCAGCAGGATGTTTATCTCTTCTCCGGAAGCATTTATGAAAACATCCTTTACGGAAAACCGGACGCCACCTATGAGGAAGTTGTTGAAGCGGCAAAACTTGCCGGCGCACACGAATTCATCTCCGCCCTCGATGATGGCTATGATACCTATGTTGGCGAAAGAGGCGTTAAACTTTCCGGCGGACAGAAACAGCGTATTTCCATCGCCCGCGTTTTCCTTAAAAACCCGGCGGTGCTCATTCTTGACGAAGCAACCTCCGCACTTGATAACGAAAGCGAAAGAATGGTACAGAAAAGCCTTGAGCGTCTTTCCGAAGGACGCACCGTTTTCACCATTGCACACCGCCTGAGCACCATCAGAAACGCAAAAACCATCCTGGTGCTCAACGAAGAAGGCATTGTTGAGCACGGTAACCACGAAGAGCTTATGGCAAAACAGGGAGTTTATTATAACCTCCAGATGATGGCTGAAAGCTGAATTTCAGAATAAAAAAGGCACCGCAAAAGCGGTGCCTTCTTTTTTATTCAATTCTTGCAATAACAAATTTATCCGTCTGATAATTTATAACACCGAGCTTCCAGAGTTTCATATATCTCAAGCGTTCCTGAAAGAAGGGTATCGGCTCGCCAAAAGCGCCGTCCGTTCCGTTTTCCATAACACGGAGAAGACAGGCTCTTTCTCTTACTTTTTCAACGCCTTCCAAAAACGGTTCATAGCGGTATTTGTAATCCTCATTGACCCAAAGAAAGCCTATGAGGATTTTGTCATAAGACACCTCATACTTTTCCATAAGCGTTTTATCAGCGAAGGGTGATATATGCGGCGTATGCAACATACATTGCTACGCAAATAGCACCCTCAAGTCTTGAGGTCTTGTTTCCGGTTTTTCCAAAAACATACATAACAAGGGTGATACCGATAAGGATGATGGTATCGATAAAGAGAAGGCCCGATGCGTTGATGGAAGTAAGTGCGGATGCGGAACCGAGAATAAAGAGAAGATTAAAGATGTTGGAGCCGACTACGTTGCCGAGAGCAAGACCGCTGTCGCCTTTTTTAGCTGCAACGATGGAAGTTACAAGTTCCGGAAGAGAGGTTCCCGCCGCAACAATGGTAAGACCGATGAAAGTTTCGCTCATGCCGATAGCTTCTGCAATAAGAACAGCGTTATCAACAACAAGGTCGCCGCCTAAAACGATCTCAACAAGGCCGCCGAGAATGCAGAGAACGCTTTTTATCGGGGACATAGCTTTGATTTCATCGCCCTCGATTCTGTTTTTCTTTGCTGAACGGATAAGCATTGCGATATAGGTTACCATACCGGCAAGAAGGATGATACCTTCGATGTTGGATATCTTCATGTCGATCATCATAACAAGAAGAGCGCCCGCTGCGCCAAGGCTCCACCAGATATCACGGGTAAGGATAACTTTTTCGGTAACGATGGGGCAAAGGATTGCGGAAATACCAACAACAATGAGAAGGTTGAAAATGTTGGAACCTACTACGTTGCTCAGTGCGATATCGCTGTTTCCGGAAAAACCTGCAGAAATACTTACAGCTGCTTCCGGAGCGCTGGTTCCCATTGCAACAACGGTAAGACCGATGATTACAGAAGGGATTTTAAGAAGTTTTGCAACGGAAGAAGCTCCGTCAACAAAAAAGTCTGCGCCCTTGATAAGAAGGACAAAGCCTATGATGAGAAGTACGTACATCATCATAAAAAAACAAACCTCCAAAATTTTCCCGCGCAGAGGCATAAAAAAACAAGGCCCCTGACGCAAATTTTTTTGCGGCAAAAGTCTTGTTGTTTGATACATTATCCGGCCTTTCGGCGTGATGACGAATAACATAACGCCTTCTGAAAAGAAAGCGCCAACTACTCCCTATTGACTTAAAGTATTTTACCACTTTTTTTCTTTTTGTCAACCCACGATTAAATAGGTAATATATATTATACATATTCAATTGATATGGTTCTTCTTTACAAAAAAGGCACCCTTTCGGGTGCCTTTTATACTTTTAATCAGCCGCAATGGGAAAATCCGCAGTCGCAGATGGTGCAGCCGCCTTCATGGCGAAGGAGCTTTCCGCATTCGGGGCAATGGAGTTTATCGTCTTTTCCAAGAACGGGTTTATTTGCCGGCGCAGTTGTTGCGCCCTCAGCTTTTTTTGGTGCGGATTCCTCCTCCGGTTCAACGCTGAAGCCGTTGGTGCCGAGCATCTTGCTCATCTTTACGATGGTTCTTGCGATAGCGTCCGGGCAGGAAGTGCACTTAAGTCCCGGCTGACGAACGGTGCTGGGGCATCTGATGCCTTTAAGCTGTGCAAGGATTTCATCCTGGCTGATACCGGCGCGAAGCGCAATGGAAACAAGTCTTGCAGTGGCTTCGCTCTGAGAAGGACAGCCGCCGCCTTTACCGGTGCTGGTAAATACTTCGCAGATTCCGTGTTCATCGCGGTTTACGGTGATGAAGAGGCTTCCGCAGCCGATCTTCATTTTTTCGGTTGCGCCCCATGTAAGAGTGGGTCTTGGTCTTGGAAGAATGGAATTGGGAATTGCGGAAACTTCGGGTTTCTGTTCTTCCTCTTTCTTCTGGGTTCCTATGGTAAGAACCTGGCTGTCGCGGCTTCCGTCACGGTAAACGGTTGTGCCTTTGCATCCGAGTTTATAAGCAAGAACGTATGCTTCTTTAACCTCTTCCCTTGTTGCGCTGTTGGGGAAGTTGATGGTTTTGGAAACAGCGTTATCGGTATATTTCTGGAACGCAGCCTGGATGCGGATATGCCATTCGGGGGTAATATCGTGGGCACATACGAAAACTCTTCTGATATCCTCGGGAATTTCCTCGATATGGGCAAGTGTACCTTCATCAGCGATTCTCTGAATAAGCTCTTCGGAATAGATTCCGCGTTCTTTAAGTTTTTCAACAAGAAGATCGTTGCAGACAAGGAGTTTGTCCCCGTCCATTACATTCTTGGTGAACGCGTATGCAAAGAGAGGTTCACAGCCGCCGGAAGCATCAGCAATGATAGAAATGGTACCGGTGGGAGCGATGGTGGTGATGGTTGCGTTTCTGATCTCGTATCTGTCTGTAAAAACAGAATCCTCCCATGCGGGGAAGGTTCCTCTTTCAAGAGCAAGTTCGATGGAAGCTTTTGTTCCTTCGCTCTGGATAAGGCTCATGACCTCTTCTGCAACTCTTTCTGCTTCAACGGAGTTATAGGGAACGCCGAGCTTGAGAAGAAGATCCGCAAAACCCATTACGCCAAGACCGATTTTTCTTGTTTTTCTGGTCATCTCGTCAATGGCAGGAAGAGGATAATGGTTTACGTCGATTACGTTATCAAGGAAGTGAACGGCTTTATGTACGATATCGGTGATTTTGTCGTAGTCGATGGAAAGAATGCCGTCTTCTTCGCAAACGCAAAGGCCAAGGTTGATGGAACCAAGGTTGCATGCCTCATAAGGAAGAAGTGGCTGTTCGCCGCAGGGGTTGGTGCTCTCGATTTCTCCAAGAACGGGAGTAGGGTTATGGCGGTTCATTTCATCAATGAAAACAATACCGGGTTCGCCGTTGCGCCATGCGGCGTCAACGATCTTTTCGAAAACTTCTCTTGCATCAAGAGTTCCGGTAACTTCGCCGGTATGGGGAGCAACAAGCTCATATTCGGTTCCGTTTTCAACGGCTTCCATAAATTTATCGGTGATTGCAACGGAGATGTTGAAGTTGTTTATCTCGTTGTTGTTTGCCTTACAGTCGATAAATTTAAGGATATCCGGATGGTCTATGCGGAGCATACCCATGTTTGCACCGCGGCGGGTTCCACCCTGTTTAACAGCTTCGGTTGCCGCATTGAAAACCTTCATAAAGCTTACCGGACCAGAGGAAGTTCCGCCGGTGGATTTTACAATAGAGCCTTCCGGACGAAGACGGGAGAAAGAAAAACCGGTACCGCCGCCGGACTGATGAACAAGTGCCGCATATTTTACGGTATCAAAAATGCCGACCATGCTGTCTTCAACAGGAAGAACAAAACATGCGGAAAGCTGGCCAAGAGGGCGGCCCGCATTCATAAGAGTGGGCGAGTTGGGCATAAACTCGCAGTCGGTCATCATCTGATAGAATTCGTTTTCGGTGTTTTTGATTTCCTCTTCGCTTTTGCCATAAGCCGCATCCGCACCCGCAACAGTGGAAGCGACTCTTGTAAAGAGTTCCTCAATGGTTTCGATAACCTTGCCTTCGTTATCTTTGGCAAGATATCTTCTTTCAAGAACGGTTTTTGCGTTCTGAGTAAACTTCATATAACTACCCCTTTCCCATTTTTATATTCAGGGTTTTTCCGATTATTCGGAGTCTTCGGAAAGCCCGTTATTTATTAAAAAGCGTCAAAAGGTGACACAAAATTATTATAGCATATAAAGCTTTATTTTTGAATATGGAAAAGGCTGTTAAAAGAAAAATATTTATAAAAAAAGAAGGGAGCCGAAAACGGCTCCCCATTTTTTACGCATAATGATATTTGTTTTTGTTTTTTGCAAGACAGAACATGGTCACGATGAAGGAAAGAATTTCCGCAACTACCATGGACCACCATATTCCGTCTATCTCCCAGATTTCCGGAAGGATCATAACCGCCGCAACCTGGAAAACAACCGTGCGCAGGAAGGATATCGCTGCGGAAATAAGGCCGTTGTTGAGCGCGGTGAAAAATCCGGAACCGAATATGTTGAGTCCGATGAAAAGGAATGCCGCCGCACTGATAATTACAGCTCTTTTTGTAAGTTCGAAAAGAGCCTGGTCATATCCGACGAATATTCCCGAAAGTGCATCCGCAAAAAGAAGGATAAGTCCCGCAAGAACAGCGCCTCCTCCGGCCATAAGTATCATGCTCTTTTTAAAGAGATTTTTAAGTTCGCCGTGGTTCTGTGCTCCGTAATGGTATGCAATAACAGGAGAAGCGCCGGTTACATATCCGAAAAGGCCTGCAACAAAAATCCAGTTTGCATACATAAGAACGCCGTATGCCGCAACGCCGTCTTCTCCGGCAAAACGCATGAGCTGAAGATTATACAGCATCGCAACAATGTTGCCGGAAATGTTGGAAACAAATTCCGAAGAACCGTTGGTACAGGTCTTCCAGAAAACTTTCCATACAAAAGGGCCTTTTCCAAGGCGAAGAAGGCTTGAATTATGCTTTCTGCAAAAATAAACTATCGGGATAACTGCACCGATAAACTGGCTTGCAATGGTTGCAAGAGCCGCACCGGCAAGTCCCCAGTCAAAACCGACAATAAAAAGCGCATCCAGAACCATGTTTCCGCATCCGGCGGCAACGGTCGTATAAAAACCGTAATTAGGTCTTTCCGCGGTTATAAAGAAAATCTGAAAAGCGTTCTGAAGCATAAAAAACGGAATACCCGCAAAAATTATGCTTCCGTAAACAACACAGCATTCAATCATTTCCTCCCCTTCCGCACCGAGAAGGATTGAAACCGGGCGGACTGTTGCAATACCCGTTGCTGCAATGGCAACGCCAAGAATCACGCTTACATATATGAGCATGGAAAAATACTGATTTGCCTTTTCCTTTTCGCCTTCGCCAAGAGTTTTTGCAACAATGGCGTTGCCTCCGGAACCGATCATAAAACCGAACGCGCTTAAAACCGCAATAAAAGGATAAATAAGGTTAAGAGCGGCAAAAGGCGTTTTGCCAACGCAGTTTGAAACAAAAAGACCGTCAACAATCCCGTAAACGGAACCAAAAACCATCATTGCGATGGACGGAAAAACAAAGCGCAAAAGCTTTTTGTAATCAAAATGTTCACAAAGCTGTATTCTCATTTGTTTTCTCCTTTTATTTCATCAAATTCTTCTTTTAAAAATCCAAGATGCTTTTTCTGGATGCGGATAAGTTCATCCTGTTCCTCTTTTGAAAGGCGTCCAAAGGCCCTTTTCTCCGCATCAAGAGTTTTTCCAACGGTGCGCATCGCAAAAAACTTTCCTTTTTCGGTAAGAACAAGAAGCTTTTCGCGAAAATTTTCCGGCGAGGGCGCCATATCGATATAACCTTCCTCAACAAGTTTTTTTGCCGCGGAATTTATGGTCTGTTTATTTTCATACCAGTCGTCGCATATTTCCTTCTGGGTACAGGGTTTGTCAAAATCCCAAAGGGTCCAGATTATCATTATCTGGCCTTTTGCCATACCGAAATATGTTATGGCAGAATCCCATTCGTCATCGGTTTTTCTTCTGATGGCCTGATACTGTTCGAATTTTTCAGCAGACAAAACAAAAGCCCCTTTCTATACAACAGTCCGAAATCATACCGTAATATTATAGTATGATTTCGGACTGTTGTCAACACTTTGTTGACATTCTTTACTTCGTGTGATATATTTTCATCATAAGCTTTCGGCGTTTCTATATCAAACGTCCGGGGGCATTTTTTATCTTTAAGGGGATTTTTATGAAAAAGCCTGTTTTTTATACTGAACTTGCCTATGTTTTCGGAATTCTTTTCATTGCCCTTGGGGTTGCCCTTGCGGCAAAGGTCGGTTTTGGAGTTTCAATGATCGCCGCGCCGATGTACACGCTTCATCTCTGGATTTGCAAATTCACCGATGCAATCACTCTTGGCACCCTCGAATATATTTTTCAGGGCGTTATAATCGCCTCTATTGCTCTTATTGTTCGAAAATTCAAAATTTCGTATCTTTTCAGCTTTGCAACTTCGGTTTTTTCCGGCCTTGCAATCGACCTTATGTTCTGGATCGTTTCGCCCTTTCAGGCGGAAACGCTTTTCATAAGAACCATAGTTTTTTTCGCAAGCCTTTTAAGCTGTGCCTTCGGAGTTTCCTGCATTTTTCACGCATATATTTCCCCCGCCGGAAACGAACTTTTCGTCAAGGAATTTGCGGGCCATTTCGGCAAAAACATCCACAAGGTCAAAACGACATATGACATCAGCTTTTTTGTCCTCAGCGTTTTGCTCAACCTCATTTTGTTCCAGGGCTTTGTTGGCGTAGGAATCGGAACTGTTATCACCGCATTTGCAAACGGCCCGCTCATCGGAATGTTTGCAAAATTTCTTGAAAAACACTTTGAATTCAGTTCCGCTTTTCCAAAAATCGAAAAATATTTTGAGAAATAAAAAAAGACGCCCGCAAAAGCGGGCGCTTTTTATTTCTGTTTATAATCCGTAAAATCCTTGTCAACGTCGATAACGGCAAAAAAACTTTCGTCCGTTTCGTGAATTTTATCCGCAATTATTTTTACTATCTCTTCATCGCTGTATCGGTAATTATATGGAACGACTATATCAAAGATAATGTTTGTATGGGTGGGACCGCTTACCATGCGGAAGTCATGGAAGGTTATCTTTTCGTCTATCTCTGAAACTATCTCCCCTACTTTCGTTTTCATCTTTGCGGTAAGCTCATCCCGAACATCAACCGGATCCATATGGATAGTTGCAAGGCAGCCTGTTTCCGCCATTATCTGATGTTCGATATTATCGATGGTGTCATGGATATCCACAAAGTTTCCGTCGGAGGGAACTTCCGCATGGAGTGAGATAAAAACTCTTCCGGGGCCATAGTTATGCACTATCATATCATGTATGCCTATCATGCCCTCATGGGAAAGAACGATTTTTTCAACCTTTGAGCAAAATTCCTCGTCCGGAGGAGTTCCAAGGAGGGAATCTATCGTTTCTTTCGCGCTGGAAATTCCGGCGAACATGATAAAGCCTGCAACAACAAGACCGACCCATCCGTCAATGACTATATCTGTAGTTACTGTAAGTATTGCGGAAATAAGTACTGCAAAGGTGGATACCGTATCCGAAATGCTGTCCGTTGCCGTTGCTTTAAGGGTAGAAGAATTTATCTTTTTTCCGATGGCACGGTTATATATGAACATATAGAATTTTGCAAAAATTGAGATACCGAGCACCCAGAAAGTGAGTGCGGAATATTCCACCTCTTCCGGATTCACTATCTTCATTACGGAATCTCTTCCAAGCTCAAAGCCCATCATAATAATGACCATGGATATTATGAGGCTTGCGATATATTCAAATCTTCCGTGACCGAAAGGATGATGCGGATCCGGCATTTTTGCAGCAAGGCGGAATCCTATAAGGCTTATGATGGAAGAACCGGCGTCGGAAAGGTTATTAAAAGCATCCGCCGTTACCGCAACGGAGCCGCTTATAAAACCGGCAATAAATTTTCCGGCAAAGAGAATGATATTTATAATTATTCCGACTATTCCGCAAAGATAGCCGTATGCGGAGCGAACCTGTGGTTTTGTATAGTTTTCATGTTCCTTAATAAAAAATCGGGCAAGAATATTTATCAAAAAAAGCCCTCCTCTGCGTATAAAATAACGCCGCCCGAAAAGGGCGGCAATGTTTTTCCTTTAATACTTTCCGCGGTAATCCGCTTCTATTGCTGCGACCCGCTCGTTATATTCCTCTTTTTCCATCATTCCCGCTTCATAAAGGGATTTGAGCTGATCAAGATAATGCTGTCTTTCTCCTGCGGCATCCTTTACGTGCATCTGGTGCACCTGGCGGGAATAGCGTGCATCCTGCGGTTTCTTTTTTTGCTGTTCGGAATCACCAAAAGTGTTTTTGAACATATTGATAAGAGGCACCGCCACAAAAGTTATTATAATTATAATAATTACCGGAAGAAAAATCATAATATCAAGCATAATATGCGGTCACTCCTTTTTTTGTATTCTATGTTTATATTGTATCATATAATCCGCGTTTTGAAAACAACTTATTCCTAAATCGCCAAAATTTTACTTGTAAAACAATGCTGTTTGTGATACAATAACTTCTGTTACGGGGGCGTAGCTCACCTGGGAGAGCGCGACATTCGCATTGTCGAGGTAACCGGTTCAAGTCCGGCCGTCTCCACCATTCAAAAAGTCTTGAAACTATGCGGTTTCAGGGCTTTTTCTTTTTATGCGGAAATTTTGGATTTTGGAGGCTTTCTAACACTTTTCTAACACCCACCGAAACCGGCAACCTTTTTGGAAATTGCTTCTCCAACAACCTTTTTTCGTGTACTGTCAAGATGTCCGTAAATATTCATCGTGGTTCTTACATCTGAATGTCCGAGCCATTCCTGAATATCCTTCGGATTAAATCCGTCGTTTACAAGCATGCTGGCACAGCTGTGACGAAGTCCATGAAAAGTTATACTTGCAAGTCCGTTCCTTCTCACTATTTTTGTAAAGTGCTGTGAAACATAATCAGAACTAAATCGGTGTCCGTCCGGCCACTTGAAAACATAATCATTTTTATCATAACCTTTTCCGAAAAAACGTTCATTGGATTCTTCGTCGGCTTTTTCCTTTAAGAAAATTTCTTTTGCTTGAGGCAAAAGCGGATATGTTCTGTGACTTGAAAGAGTTTTCGTTTTATTTTTTGAAATCTCTTTTGTAACTTTGGAAACAGTATATTTTATTTCCAATGTATCATTGTCAAAATTGATGCTATCCCAACGAAGTCCCAAAACCTCGCTTCTACGAAGTCCATAAAGAGTGGTTATGTAAACGATGTTTCTCAATGGATCTCCTTCAAATGTGTCAATCAGATTTTCAAGCTGAATAGGAGAATAATAGTTTATATCTGGTTTTCTGCTTGGCGGAAGTTCAAGGAAATCACAAGGATTGGATTTTATATACTTGCGTTTTCTTGCGTAATCTAAAGTTTGATTAATGACATTCTTGTGCAATCTCATTGTGCATGGAGATAAACCGCCTTTGCTATCGCTTCTGCCCACCTGCATTTTTCTGTCAGCATACTGCTGAATATCCTCGGTCGTAAGTTCCTGAAGAAATATTCTCTTCTCTTCAAAATACGGAATAACATGGATTCTCGCGACCTGTTCATATGACTGGAAAGTCAGCTCATCGATATAACTCTTTTTGTAGTTCAGCCATGTTTTTATAAAATCTGAAAAAAGGATCTTCTCGGGATTATCCCCATACTTACTTTCTTCTTCGATGAGAATCACCCTGAGTTTTTGGTCTGCTTTTCTTTTATTCCCTTTGACAGGTAAATCAAGAGATATCCACTTTTGTTTTCTTTTTCCGCCCTCCTTCATGTTTATTACGGCGTAGTATTTATCGTTTTTGACTTGCAGACTTCCTGTCATAATTAGCTCCTTTCCGAAGCGTCGGAAATTCCACCACTATGAATTGCCGTAATTGCTGTTCCCATAAACGCTTCAAGGCAAATTTTAGGAATAAGAATCTGACTGCGAACCCGCTTATAACCAATTTCACCATCTCTCACGAGCAGATACACAATCTTTCTGCTTACTCCCAATGCCTTGGCTGTATTTTTTACTGACAACACTTCCGGATATTCATCAAACACAATAAACCATCCTTTCTCTTTGCTGCATATATAATAATAAGACCTATAAATATAAAAATCCAATGTGCGAATTTTATTTTGCACACTGGATTTTTTATTTTTCTTCGTCATTACATTCTAATCCTAAACTGATATGTATTAATTTATCGATTTCTTTCATTTGTTTATCACTCAATTTGCAAATATATTTTATGACCCTCTTTTTATCAACAGCACGAATCTGTTCCAAAAGAATCAAAGAATCTTTTTTGATTCGACATCTATGATTTAATTTGTAATGCGTCGGAATATGTTTTTTATCATTTTTTGTTGTTATGGACGCAACTATTACAGTATTACTATATTTATTTCCTTTATCATTTTGTATTACAAGTGCAGGTCTAATTCCATTTTCTTCCGAACCCATATTTTCGCCAAAATCAATATAATATATTTCTCCTCTCAGGCAATTCCAATTCAAATATAAACCTCCTTATTTTTACCCAAGCAGTAGAAAAATTGAAAAAAATCTCTACTGCTTGGGTTATTGAGCTGAAACAAGCATATGCTCGTCCATTCGCTTCTGATATTTGTTTTCCCTCTGTTCGGCACTGCTCCCCGAGGGTTGGCAGAAAAGCAGACTGCAAACGGCAATTTGCATCATGGAGTTTTCGCTCTCTCCCGGGTTCTCAGGAAGCCGTCCCCATTGCTTTAGGCTGTGGCTGGGCGGAAGTATCCGGCTGTCCTTTGTCATGGCAATACAGCCTTGCCAATGGCTGTTTTATGGTCAAATGTTATCGCTATCGAATGAATTACGGCGCACTCACCAATGTTGCTTGCCGGTTTTTGCCGGCCAGACAGCTAACGTATCTGCTTTTCTGGATATGTAGCCCTACGGCCTTTTCAAGGTAATCGGAGTTCGAAAAAATGTCCTCTCAATTACTTAGCCGTTTAATATTACAAAAAATGCAACAAATAATATGTTTTTTGTAACATTTTGTAAAATCGTTTGTTATTTATTATTAAGGATTTCCTTATAATAATCAGGAGGATGTAAAAATGGCACATCTAAAAAAAATGATAAGTTTAATGTTGGTACTACTTTTTATTATTCAACTATTGCCCATGCGGTATTTAGGGCTAAAAACAATTGAAGCATTTGCTGCCGAAACCACTGAACTTTCGAGTGGATACGAGTTTGAAGTCCCTAAAGAAGCTGATAATACCGTTACGACAGTAATTCCGGAAACTATAATTGAACCAGAAGGCTATAGTTATGAATCTTTTGATCCTTCACATGATAACAACAACGAAATATTTGAGGGTGAGGATACATTAGTTATCACCGAAGAATATTCAGCTACAGCCACTTCTGATGAAGAACCTGTAAACCCATTGTATTCTCCATATTATTATAGTTCCAATGAAAGTGAAATTGTATCTCTAAATACCGGTGAACTTTCAATAGAAACTGTTGACTATGTCCTTCCCGGAAAAAATGGATTGGATTTGGTTATTGGACGAAGATATCGAAATGCCGATGCTCAAAAGAAAGATTTTACCGAACATGCGGTTGTTGATGGTGATGAAACAAGATATTTATATTATGTTTGTGAAAATAACCACAATGTAGATTTATATGGATTAGGTCAAGGTTGGGGATTTACGTTTTCATCTATAGAAATTTTACATAATGATAAATACTTGCAAATGTCAAATGGAGAAAGATATCAATTATCTTGTTTTCCCTATGAATTGATTGGATATGATTATACCGATATCACAATCGAAACATATGAAGGCGACACTTGGGAATCATTGTATTCTGATTTAAAAGTAACATATTTTGATGGGCGAACCGAGTATTTTTCAGAAGACGGGAAGCTCGAACGTATTGAAGACAGTTATGGGAATGCCATAACGTTTGTTCATAGTGTAGAAAACGGTTACCCAAGAATAGATATTACCGACACATTGGGAAGACAAATAGTTATATTCGGTGAAAGTACAACAAATGGACATGTTATGTCAGTTTTACTTCCTGATGGTAATACTCTTGAATATGCAGTATATGAGCACGAAAACGGATTACAAACTATATCTTCATATACGAATGTTGAAGGAGAAACGACCCACTACAGTTACTCACTTATGGACAGTGCTTCGGATGAACATATGACTGATAAGACTAAATATGATTACCTTCTGTTATCAACAATTACCCATCCAACACAAGCTCAGACCAAATTCGAATATGAAATTACCGAAAAATATATAATGCGATGCGTAAGTTCAAATAAACTTGAATTCGGTAGGGTTGCTTCAAGAAAGGATATTATCGGCAACGAAGAATATAATCATTTGACATATGAGTACATTGATCATAACCCTAAAAAAGCGGCACCATACTATACAATTGTAAACAATTCTTCCGGCATATCTATAAAAAATTCATTTGACAAAAAGCATCTTCTTGTTTCTTCTTCGTCATATTATGACGAAAGATTGATTGAGGAAACCTCGTACTCATATGATTATAAGGGCTATCCTATTGGAGAATCCTATCGGTATTATGACAATTCGGGTACAACCTATCGCGAATCAAAGATATGGTACAGTTGTATTGATAGTAAAACCGTACAAAATTATGGATCGACTCTTGGAAATGGATTAATAAATTCAGAGTATGACACGCATTATTATTACAGTCCAAAAGGACGCCTTAAATCAAAAACGTATAAAACAAATCCCGAAACAAAAATATATTTGGCCAATACTGTTGAAAATGATATACATATTACAAAATCAGAATTATCTATTGAAAAGGCAATCAATGGGGCCACAACAAAAAATGTAATTCAAACTACAGATTACACTTATGACACCTACGGCAATGTTCTTACCGAAAGGCACTGGAACGCCGATAAAACCGCGTATGAATTAATAGAATATACCTATCAGAACGGTGCATATCTCACGCAGGAAAAACATTCTTCCGTAAAAACATCTGATGGTGCTTCTGCCGTTGGAACTTCCGGAACAGCGGATGGAATCATAACATATAACTACACTTATGATAACCTCGGAAGAATGACTTCAAGCAAGGATGGAAAAGGAAATACTACCGCATATACATACGATGATCTCGGTAATGTTACATCCATAACCAATCCGGACAGTACCACGGTTACATATACACGCAACTATACGGATAACTATGTTATTGTCAAAGATGAAAATAACAATCAGATCAAATATACATATACTCCCCTCGGCCTTGAGTATGAAACTATTGACGTTACATCCGGAAATGTAATTACAAGAAAAGAGTACGACAGCAACTCAAGGCTTTCAAAGGTTTACGAATATGTGTATGGTTCTGTAACAGAGTACACCTATGACTATCTCGACAGAGTAACTTCCGAAACGATAAAGCAGGGAAATACTGTCCTTTCCCAGACTTTGTATTCCTATGAATACGCTGTTGAAAACGGTGCGTATAACAAAGTTACAAAAACAGTTGTCGGCGACAGCAATGCACCTTCCGTTGTCACAACCGAATATACGGACAAGCACGGAAATGTTGCAAAAACAGGTAAGGTCATTAACGGAGTTGAGTATTTTGATACATATACTTATGACTATGTGGGAAATAACACAAGCATTCTTTCTGCGGCTGATGCTGCAAAGAACCTTGCCCATACCTCAAAATATGAATACAACCATGATGGACAAGTTACAAAGACATATAACGCAAACAACCAGTACACCACAAACACCTATGATGCTTATGGCCGCATGGTGTCCGCAACGGATTATGCAGGAACTCCCACTACCTATACCTATGATACGCTTGGTAGGCTTACCAGCCAGACCATAACCATAGAAACAGGAAAGACTTCAACAACAAAATATGAATATGATGCCGCAGGCAACATCATCCGTGAATGGAATCAAAACAATGCGGTGGGAAGCACTGCTGACTGGGCGAAAACCGAATACACCTATGACAACCGCAACCGCCTTACTTCTGTAAAGCAGTATAACGACAGCACCGTAGCTTCCACAACAAGCTACACATATGACAATGTAGGTAATGTTTTGACTATGACCGTAGGCGGCAAAACAACCACCTATACTTATGACCGCTTTGGCAATGTTCTTACGGAAAAAGATGCTCTAAACAGAACTGAAAGCTATGTTTACAGCAATCTCGGGAAACTGCAGTCGAAGACTGACAGAAACGGGGTTACAACAAACTATTCTTATGATGCTCTTGGAAGAACAGTTTCTGTAACAGCTGATGATGAGCATATAGTTTACAGTTATACTCACAGTGGTCAAATAAGAACAGAAGAAAACAACCATCACCAAACGGTATATTCTTACGATGATGTTGGCAGAATCAAGAAAATAATCGAAGAAGAAAGCCGCACAGGTAATCTTGACACCCCATCTGATGAAACTGGTACATCTTTTGTTGTAATACTTGATCCAAGCGGTGGAACAGTTTCAAGTACGCATATGGTTGTGGAAGTCGGAGGCGCGTACAATATTCCGACACCTATTAGAACAGGCTACATTTTTAACGGTTGGTATAATGGAAACGAATTGGTTGAAAACGGTGATTTGATTGATATTACCGAAAACTCAACTTTTGTTGCAGAGTGGACTCCAATTACATACACTGTAACTTTCCACGCTGGTGGAGGTACTCCTGATCAAGAGTATGTACAAACTTTTACTTATGATGTTGCAGCCCCATTAATGGCATGTCCATTTACAAAAAGTTTAAGTTACTTAGTTGGGTGGGCAACTGAAAATGTGTCTGGTCAAAATGTTGTGTATTCTGACCAGGAGATTGTAATAAATCTTGCATCTGAAAATGAAGCAAACATTGATCTTTTGGCTACCTGGAAATATGGAACAGCACCGACATCAACAACTGCCAATGAAAATGTCCTTATAACTTTAGGGGAAGACAGCGAACAGGTTCAAAAGGTTTCTCTAGAGGAAGTTGCAACAAATGACAATTCTGCAGCAGGATACTCCAGCTCTGAAAACATCACGTACACCAAAACATTCACCTACGACCTTGCGGACAACAGAACAGGCTTTACCCTTGCAAAATCCGGACAAACGGTGCATAATATAACATATACATACGATAATCTTAATCGTCTTTCGACTGTTAAAGAAAACGGCACCGTTGAAGCAACATATACCTACGATACAAATGGAAACAGGGCGAGCCTTACCCTTGGCAACGGTGTTGTAACCACTTACAGCTATAACCTTGCAAACTGGGTGACAGCTCTTACCAATAAGAAGAGCAATAACACAGTTCTTTCCGGTTACACTTATACCTATTATGCTTCCGGAAACCAGAAGAGCAAAACTGATAACACCGGAAAGGTAACGAGCTACGTTTATGACGATCTCGGAAGGCTTACGCAGGAAAGCGAAACCGGCGGTGTAACATTAAGTTATACTTATGATGCGGCAGGAAACCGCACCAAGCTCACCGCAACCGGCAGTGAAAACTATGTAACAAATTACACCTATAACAACGCAAACCAGCTTACAAGCGAAGTTAAAACCGTTGGAAGCACAGCACAGACTACAAGCTATACCTATGACAACAACGGAAACATGCTTTCCAAGACCTCGCCGGAAGGAACGCAGGCAAACACCTATAACAAGCTGAACCAGCTTGTAGCTTCCATCAATGCCGGTGTAACGAGCAGTTATACATACAACGCAGACGGCATCAGAACTTCCAAAACAGTAGGAACAACCACAACAGACTTCCTCCTTGATGGTGGAAATGTAGTGGGTGAAATTGAAGGCAGTTCTTTAATGGGGAGATATCTTTATGGTTTAAATTTAATATATCAAGAAGGCTTATCTTACAAATCGTATTATCTCTTTAATGCCCATGGTGATGTCGTTAATTTAGTTGATGGCTCTGGATATATTGAAGATTATTATAGCTATGATGCTTTTGGTAACGAAGAAGACCCATATGAATACGATTTAAACCCCTTCCGTTACTGTGGAGAATACTTCGACAAGGAAACAGGGACATATTACCTAAAAGCGAGATATTATGATCCGGCGATAGGACGTTTCACACAGCAGGACACCCATTGGAATACCGCGAACATGATTTATGGGGACACCCCCAACAAAATCAATGAACGGGAAGACGCGTTAGGATTAAAGACATACACATATATGCCGAGCATAAATTCTATTATGCAGAGTGGAAACTTGTATGTATATGGATTGAACAATCCAGTGTATTTTACAGACATTAATGGTGAATTTGTAATTTCTGCAACCATGGCAGTGGTGATTGCAGGAGCTGCAATTTTCGGAACTGTAGGTGGATGTATAGGAAATTATGTAGCAAATGAGCAAGGCGCGACAGGTTGGGACAAAGCAGCATATATTGGTAATTATGCAGCTATTGGAGCACTCACAGGTGGATTCATTGGGTATGCCGCGGCGCCAACTATAATTGCTGCAACAGGAATAACAGGTTTTTCAATATCTTTAGCACAAACAACTGCTTTTACTGTTCCAGTAGGTATTCACGCAACAGAAGCTGTCGGTCAACGCCATCACATTATTTCACGTCAAATTTTTAGGGCGTTGGAAAGCCACGAAACTTTATCAGGAAAAATTGACAGAGCTACTTCTGTTGTAAGAGTTCTTACAACAGAAGCACATCGTGGATATCAAAAATGGCATAGATTTATTGATAGAACTATGGTGGAGTGGTTAACCAACCCTGATAACAAAGATGCAACAACAAAAGAATTTTGGGCAAAAATGTATGAACTTTATAGTGAACCCGATGTAGTTGGAAGGTTTGGTAGGGCGGCATTAGATTATATAGAAAGTATGATAAAAAAATGAAATTTTACTTATTTGGCAATAATGAGCATATTGATATGACAAATCCAAGTGAACAATTTGTATCTGAATTTTGTGATGTTGAAAAAGTTGATCCGCATTATGGTGATTCTGAAAAATGTCCACTTTGCGGAAGAGCGGTTTCAAGTAAAAAATGGCTTGAACCAAGAAAAATCCGACTTAGCAATACAAGATATGCAGATCATTTATATTATTGGTTTTGCAATTATCCATTTGTTGTTTCGGAAAGATTTGTAAAAGCGTATAAAGAGTCTAACCTTATTGGAATAACAGAGTTTTCCCCTTTGGAAGTTGTGAAAGTTTCAAGAATGAGAAAAAATTCTCCTAAACCTCCAAAGTATTTCATAGCAACTATTCCGTTTACCAGAAACGTTGTTATTGATGTCGATAAAACAATAGTTGTAGGAAAAAATAGGGACTGGAAATGTGAACTCTGCAATCCTTTTGGAAAAGTAAGAGATTACTTTGAAAAACTGACTTTAGAGACATCAAATTGGTCTGGAGAAGATATTTTTGAAGTATATAATCTTGGAATAGTAGCATCTCAAAGATTTAAGAATTTTGTTGAAGAAAACAATTTCACAAACTTTGAATTTATAGAAATAAAATAATTTTTTCTTGAACTAAGAAAGCCCCTCTTTCGAGGGGCTTTTTTCTTTTTCTTCTTTCGCCAAGAAGCAAGCAGGAACTGTCATAATTTCTTATGGCAGCTCCTGTCTAATTTGGTGTATTCCGATTTTGTTCTATCTATCTTCCGTATTTCTTCCAGTCAAGAGCCTGGCCGCATCGGTCGCAAAATGCCTGATATTCCCGTTCCAGCGTTATTCTGCATCTTGGACAGATGGGGTATTCATACCCTTCCCTGCTTTTAAAAGCCTCTGTAACGGCTATAGCAAGCCTGTAAGAGATTGCTTCCTCTGCTGTTACTGCTTCGCTGTTTTTACGCCGCATCGTCTTCTGTTGCTTCCAAAACTTTCCTCAGGCTTTCGAGAAATGCCATTGGATCATTGCAACAATATATCAGGTACAACACCAGAGTCAGTGCACTGCAGCAGGAATTTCCATGGTCAAGTTCAACGTATGAACGGTCATCCATTTCAAGCAAATTTGCCATCTGCGCCTGGGTATATTTCATTTTGGCTCTTGTCTTTATCAAATCGTTATAGAAGAATTTCTTGAAAGTTTTCTGATAGAGTTTTCTCAATGAAGTCGCCTGCTTTCGTCGGAATCCACCAAAATTCTAATGAAAAGTTCCGACTTCAAACATGAGGCACACCTCATATAATCACCGGTGAGCGAGATTATTTAATCTAATAGATAAGACAAAATCCAGCTGATTGTGTAACATGGCTTCGCCCTTCCGTTGTTGGTTCAAAGATAATCTTTTAGCTTCGATTTGAGATCCTTTCTTATCACTTTCAGCTTTCTTGAAACATTAGACTGGTTAATGCCGAGCCTTGCGGATACTTCTTTTTGGCTTTTGCCTTCCAATGCCGTAAGCAGCAGGATTTTTCTTTCTTGCTCCGGCAATTTGGAAATTTCCTCCCAAAGTTTTTCAATCAAAAGCTTTTTCATTACATCTTCTTCTGCACTCTCACCTCCTTTGAACTGAACCTCGTTTTCAGAAAGTCTTTCGTATGAATCTTCCCTGCTTGGATAAAAAACGACTTTTTCATTTTCAACATCTATCACCATTATTTCACGCTTCAGGTCGTGTTCCATATAGCGCTCTTTTCTGGTGAAATGGTTCATGGTTTTTCTTATTTCTTTTTCATGTTTTTTTGTATTGGAAATATATCGAATTATTTTATATTTTGGCATGGTATTCTCTCCGTTTCTTTTGTTTCTTTGTCAAACATCAGAAACGGAGGAGCACGAATTAAATGTCCATGATGCTCATAACAAAAACAGCCGTGCTCAAGCCGCTTTTTGCGGCATTTTTTGAGCACAGCTGTTTTTATTTCATATTTTAACTGAACTGTTATGTCAGCATTGAAATTATATTTTGCCTTGCAATTTACTAGGCTTTTTTTCTTGATTTAATAGTGGCTTTTAAAAATTGTATAATAAAAAATCCCTCCGGGAGAAAAATCGATTCCCGAAGGGCATGAAAAGAGGCTTCGGCAAAATCGAGTTTTTTTCTTTACCGAAGATGATGCTTCGTTTATGAAATTATATGTCATGTATAATTGAACCTCTGCGCCATTATCAAGACACCTTCAAAGATTTAAATTATATTTGGAGGTGAAATAACTGTGCATAAAAAACATGACACGCTGGGTGACATTATAAAGAACGCACGTCAAAATTCGGAATTTACAATGGAAGTTCTTTCTACAAGGGTTGGGGTTTCTGAAAGATATTTATATCGAATCGAAAACGAAGGGCAAAAGCCGAGTTTTGATGTGCTGAACAAATTAGTCCACGAACTTTCTATTCCGCCGGAAAAGATTTTCTACCCCGAGAAGCCGTCCAAAGAATCCGAGGTAGAAAACCTCGCCCGCATGCTTTACAATTGCGATGAACGAGGGTTGAAGGTTGTTCGCGCAACTATAAAAGCTTTGATTGAAACGGATGTCGACTAAAATCCATTTCATCTATTTAAACAGTCAATTAGACCAAGTGTAACAAAAAGCATAATGAAAAAGCACCGTTTAAATAAAAAAACGGTGCTTTTAAAAAAATTATTTATTTTTTTGTTACGTTTTTGCATTCCAGCTGTCTATAGTTGTTAGAGAACAAAATTACTGCTTTTCTGAATAACTTTCCATAAGCGCAAGGAAATGTTCTCTTGTTTCCTCCGGCAAGCTACGGAAGCTGTTTACTAAGCGAATTTCTTTCTCTGAACTATCCTCATATTTGGCCAAATTGTAAGGATCACGAACATTGGTATTACCTATAAGGTAATCAACGGAGGTATTAAAGAAATCAGCCATTCTGCAAAGCATATCTATATCCGGCTGTGTACCATGATTTTCATAGTTGTGTATTGATTGCTGAGAACAAGAAAGCTGATCGGCTAATTCCTGTTGGGTTATATTTCTTTCTTCCCTTAATTCTTTTAAACGAAGTTTCTGCATGCTTTTTCACCTCCGTGTAATTCAGCATAGCAGAGATTTTTTGCAGAGTATAACAATTATTATTTGTATTTAACAATGTTTAATTGTGAGAACTGTGCTTGATGGCAAGGGTTTGCAGGAACAACACAATAGTGATATTATTGTCGTAGAAGTTTTTTTGAACGGAGGAATGTGTTTTTGATTTCGATGCTTATTGCCGGAATGGAAAACGATTTTGAACGTATATTTATGGAAAACATATATAAAAAGTTTAACTCAGAAATGAAGTATAAAGCTTTGAGTATTGTTGGAAATGAAAATGATGCTGAAGAAATCGTTCAGGAGTCTTTTATTAAACTTATCAGGAAAGTCGACACCTTGATGAGAATTGATGAAATGAAACTCCCTGCATATCTTATCATAACCGTAAAAAATACCGCAATTAATTTTGTGAAGCATAAAAGTTATGAAAATGGATTTGTTTTAACTTCCGACGAAAAGGATGCCGCCGAATGGCTGCCCGACGAGGAGAATATTCCAGAGCTTCTGTATTTGCGTAAAGAGGAACTGGAAACTCTTGTTGAAGTATTGCCATTACTTCCGGAAAGAGATCTTAAACTTTTAGAGGCCAAATATGTACTTAATATGCCGAGTGAGGAAATTGCAAAGCAATTTGGAATTGCTCCCGGCAGTATTCGAACATACATAATGCGTGCCAGAAAGAAAGCACAAGCGCTGTTCCAGAAGGAGGGAATAATTCATGTCTGATAAAGATTACCATCTTTCTGAAGCCGTCCTGAATGAAGAAGCTGCCGATCTTGCATTTAAAAGAATAATGGCAGTTTATTGCGAAGTTGAAAGTAAAAAGATCCTTGAGGAAATGAAGGAACGAGAAGGTGATAAAAAACAGGAAACTATTGATGTTCGAAAGATTGATAAGCTAATCTCTTCTTGTGAAAACAAGGACAATGCTAAACATCTGTTTTCTGTATCTAAAAAAGTATTTGCATGGGTTGCTTCATTTATTCTTGTCTGCACCATATCTCTCACTTCCGTGGTTGTTGCTTCTGCAGAAGCAAGAGACTATATCTTCGAACTTGTTTTTACCGAAATGGAAAAATATACCGATATCCAGATTATAAAGAAGGACCCGTCCGAAGAAAAATTGTTTTCGGAAGCGGAATATGTTCCAACGTATATTCCGGCGGGATATGTTCTGAATAAAGATATTTCTTTTGCTGACAAAAACGGCTTTTCTCTTCATTTTGATAATGAAAATCTTTCTTTAATTTTTGAATATTACAAAGCAGATTATTACGATAGCGTTCAGATAGATACCGAAAACGCTTATCAAAGCCAAAATATTGAGATAAATGGAAATCCGGCAAGTGTTTATTACAAAGAATATACTTTTAATGCAATGAAAAATATTGTTTGGCAAATTGATGATTCCGTATTTGTTGTTCGTTCAAACGCCGAACTTGATATATTGATAAAATTTGCGGAGGGAATCTCCGGAAATGAGGGAAAGTAAAATGAAAAAAATAATATCGGTTTTTCTTATGCTGGCAATTATGTTCACATGCGTTGTTCCCGCTTTTGCGGAAGGAGAAGATGAAACTATGCCGGCTTATGTTGTTATAAATAGTATAAGTTGTGGCGGCAGCCTTTCCGGTTCCACTATGACCTATACCGCCAGCGGAACTTTTCTTGAATCTTCCTATGCAAACGTAAGAATGATTTTGCAAAAAGCCCCTGCAGGAACCACAAATTTTTCCTACGACAGCACTATTGCGAACCAAAATGTAACGGGGGACCTTGATGGCCTTAAATCTTTTAGAGTTACAAAAACTGCAACGAAAAAAAGCGGTTATGACTACCGAGTTGAGTTTACATTAAGAGTTTATAATACCCATGACGTTCTTATCGACAGCGGTACGACCTATTCTCCAATTCTTTGATTTAAAACAGCCAGCTTATAATAAGCTGGCTGTTTTAATATTCCGGCACCCCATACCCAAATATCTCATAATGCCCAACGCTGTAGCTTCTTCTCCTACAGGTATCGTCGGAGTTGCCTTCAATAGTATAAACCATTCCGTTTTCGACCTTCTCAACAATACCAACGTGATTAGGTCTGCCGTCCTGGCCGGTTATGTCTTCATCCCAATCGAAGAAGATTATCATTCCCGGAACAGGTTCTGCAGAACCATCAACCCAATGTCCACGGGACTGGAACCAGTTTACACCAATAGCACAGCTTGCAAATTTCGGTATGATTCCGTTTTCAATGTAACCGCATTCGTTGGCACACCAGCTGACAAAGCAGGCACACCAGTCAACTCGTTCGCTAAATCCATACCAGGACCAGTAAGGTTCACCACCAACATTGCCGATTTGAGATTGTGCAACGGCTACAATCATATCATCGCTTTGTCCTGCAATTCCATAAAGAACCATAGCCCACAGCTCGTCGTTTTCTTCCGAAAGTAAAGCGTCGAGCTGTTCTTTTTGTTTGCGGTCAAAGTTATACTCCTCTGCCATTTCATCGGTTGTCTTATGACAAACTGCAATAAAAAGATAAGTCCTTGTTTCTGTGGTTTCTGTTTCAACGATATTTCCATTACCATCATCGGATTCTACTATAACTGTTTCTGTGATTTCTTCTGTACGGAAAGATATTTCATTCATTTCCCAGAATATTTTTCTGAGGATATCTTTCTTTTCATCGGTTATTGTTGCCACCTCTTGACCGTTTATAGGATCAGTTGTAGTTTTAACCGCATACACCGCAAGAACCTCCTTCCAAACCGCACGAGAGCCCGACATCTCGAGAACATCATAAGGATTCTCAAGCTTTATCTTTTCTATTTCTGCAAGATACTCGTCATTGATTTCCCGGATAACTTCCTGCATAGTTTCTTCTCCGGTATCTTCGTTAGAAAAGAAAATCCCAAAAGAAGAACCAACCAAAAGTCCTATGAGCATGATAATTACAATAACCATTACCGCAACCCAACCGCCTGCAGCAATAGCGGCAACAAGTGCTTTTGTGGCTGCAATAATTCCTTTAACCATTGATTTACCTGCAACGAAAACAGCTCTTCCTGCGGTATAAATTGCATTGAATGTTTTCTTTGTTCCTTGAACAATAGTCTGCGGTGCTTTAACTACCGTATGGGACGCTGTGGTTGACGTCTTTGCAGTTTTGATGGTTGCTTTTGAAGTTTGCCCCGCGGTTTTAATCGTTGTTTTACCGCCTTTCACGGCTGTTTTGCTGGCACTTGCAATGTTTGATTTTGTCTTGATTCCGTTCTTTGTGATATTCGCAGAAGCCTCTGCGGATTCCTTTGTTCTGATAGTATTACCAATGGATTCAGCTGTACGTTGTTCGTAAACTTTTTCAGTTCGCTTTTTTGCTTGCTTAACAGCATATTCTCTCGCTTGTTCCTGAGGATTGGATTTAGGAGAATCATATTGTGTTTTATGAGAATGACTGCCAGTATATTGGTGGCCCTCTTTCGATTCATTACTATAAGAAGCAGAATGAGCACGGGGATTATCCCCGTGCTCAAAATTTTCTTTTGCTTTTGCAATGTTTTCTTTTGTGGTTTCAAAACCTTTTCTCCCGTGTTCATCAAACTGATAAACAGCCTCATATCCGATTGCTTCGGAAGTTTCCGTCACTTTATCAGAAGCATATTCCTCTGGAGAATCCGCTTCTGCGTAATATCCATGCTCAGCGCTTTGCTTAGTTCGGATATATGCGTCCTTCATTCTGTCCGAAAGATTGGCCGATTTATCAAGGACTTTTATTGAATTACCAACAACTGATTCTTTTGTTCTAATATCATTCATTCATATCACTTTCCATTGGCACATTATCAATAAGTTTCGCTACAACTACGATTCTGCCATCGGTCTGGCTGTATTCACAAGTAGAAAGAGTAAGAAGTCTATCTCCGTATTCTGCATCAATTCCGGTTTCATAAAGCTGGAGAGATTTGCAAGTTTCGATATATTCATTGAAATCCGCTTCATTTTTCGCATTTACAAACTGGAAGTATTTGAATCCTGCATCGTTATAGGCAACGGTTTTGAAAACAGCAACGATTTCATATCTTCCGTAATCGAGAAGAGTATCGAACTGAATATATTTGTGCTCTTTGTAGAAGTCCTCGTCTTCGTATTTGCAGAGGTCTGCAAACATGGAACCGTTATTCATGTTGTGTCCGTAAACAACGATGTTGTCGCAGTTGTCGATAAGGCAGTTCTCCTGGATGTACGGAACACCGTAGTCGCTGTAAGTTTTATCAAAAGCATGTTTGAGATAGAAGTTTGGATCGTCTGCAGTCTGCATTACGGGATAATCGATTTTGGTACCTTCGATTTTTACCCATGCGATAAAATCATCGTTCTGCTCATAAATTGGAAGATATTTCTCATAGGAAGTCGGTCCGTTGTATTCATGCTCAACTTCTGCATCACTTTCAATAATTGTATCTTCTTCGTGCTCAGCCTCGCTGGATACAAGAGAAGAAAGATTTTCATAGGTCTGCTCCGCTTTGTTTTCATCTGCCATCTGGCTGAAGAAAACAATTCCGGAAGAGATTGCGATAACGGAAAGAATAACTGCAATAAGCATCATAACAGTAGATTTTTTCATATTTAATTCCTCCATATTAACATACATTTTTATTCTTTGCCTGTCCGAAAACACCTTCGCCGGGTTTTGTGGTCATAAGCTCATAAAGTTCCGTATCTTTCGGGAAATGGTTCACGAATGGTACCAACGTTGAGCCGTACTTTATAAGTCCGGAACCCGGTTCCGCATCGGTAACATAGGCAAGCTGTGTGCTTGAAATATTGAAGAGTTTCGACAGCCTTTCTCTGTCTTGCTCCGCCTGACTGAGCATTACTATGAATTCGGAGTTTCCAAGCATACTTCTTGCAAGCGGAAAGTTCCATAGGAAATCAACGTTCTGAGTTATGCCCGTTGGGTAGGCATCTCTTTTTCTGAACTGACGCCATACGCTGTCAAGGAATAGCGCAGAAGAGTTATTGCTGAAAGCGGTGTGGAACTCGTCTATAAATACATGCGTACGAATTCCGATTCTGTGGTTTTGCGCAACTCTATTGAGTATGGTGTCCGTTATTATCAGCATACCAGGAGATTTAAGCGACGGACCAAGCCTGTGGGTATCAAACACTATTACTCGCTTTGTAAGGTCAACATTGCTTTCATGGCCAAAAATATCCTGCGAACCTTTGGTGTACATTTCAATTGCAAGGGCAATATCTCTGGCATGCGGTTCCGGTTGCCGGAGAAGATCTTCTCGCAAGATGGCAAATGTAGGAACGATTCCGGTTCTTTCGTATTCGTAATATACATTTGCAACACAGCGGTCAACAATGGATCTTTTTTCGGAAGACAAATCTCTTTCGATGATCCTTTCTATAAGCGATATTACAAACTGCGACTTTGAGGCTATGGGGTCATCTTCTCCATATCCGTCAACCATAAACATTGCGTTGAGTCTGTCTTTTCCTCCGGCGTGAAGATCTATTATGCAGCATTCATCTTTTGCAAGAGCTTTCACAAGCGCAACATATTCGCCCTCCGGGTCATAAATGAGTATTGAATCCTTTGTTGTGAGAATCAGAATTGATATTATCATTTTGACCAAAAAGGATTTGCCTGCTCCGGGAACGCCCAAAACAAAAGAACTTTGGTTCAGAAGCTGTGATTTGTCGCAAAGTATAAGGTTGTGGGAAATCGCATTTTCTCCATAGTACA
>JAFSDS010000046.1 GCA_017436125.1 Oscillospiraceae bacterium
AAGGCGATATATGAAATCGTTCTTGAAAACATGAAAAGAGTTTTTATGAACGTAAATCTTTTCGAAGAGCAATTTGCCAAAAAGCAGATGGAATCCTATGGTGAAGAAAAGAAGAAAGAACTTTTAGAAAAGCGGAAAGAACTGAACAAGGCCAAGAAACGAGTTTCTGAAATAGATAATCTTATCCAAAGAATCTATGAGGACAACGCAAGCGGAAAACTTTCCGATGAACGTTATGCAACAATGTCTATGGCTTATGAGAAAGAACAGCAGGAGCTGAAAGAATCAATTCCAATCATGGAAGAGTATTTGAGTACGGAAACAAACAAGACTGAAAATCTCCAAAGATTCATAGACAAAGTCAAACGGATAACGGAAATCAAAGAACTCACGCCCGAGCTTATCCATGAGTTTATCGAAAAGATAGTGGTATCATCTCCAAGATACTTTGACGGAAAAAGATATCAGATAGTGGATATCTACTACAACGGAATCGGAATCATCCGAGGACTCACTCCGGAGGATATGGAAGAATCCTTTGAACGTGAACTCGAACAAAAGCAAAAAGAAAAGACGGCGTGACAAAATCACGCCGTCAATACTAAAACTATTCACTTTACAAGAGCCTGCCCGAATCCGCACTTCCTTACGGAGGGGAGCCCAAAGCCGGACTTTTTTATATGCAAAGTTTTTTATTTATCCATTCCGCAGGGGAAAGCATTTTCCACAAGGCGGCGTTCGTTCATAACTGCGTCAAAAAAGCGGAAACCGCCGGAAAAATTATAGGCATCAAAACCGTTTCCGGAAAGAATTCTGCAGGCGATATAGCTGCGAAGGCCGCTTTGGCAGATGACATAGACGGGTTTTCCTTTTTCAACTTCAAAAAGACGTTCCCGAAGGTCATCAACGGGAATATTTTTAAAGCCTTCAATATGTCCACGGGCAAATTCCGCCGGGGTTCTGGTATCGAGCAGGGTGACGTTTTTGTTTTTAATGATGGAAGCAAGATCTTCTATGAACCACTGCTTCAAAATTCCGTTTTTGATGTTATCGATCATAAATCCGGCCATATTTACAGGGTCTTTTGCGGAAGAATAGGGCGGAGCATAGGCAAGATCAAGCTCTTTGAGTTCATTTGCTTTCATTCCTGCGCGGATCGCGGCTGCTATGACGTCAATGCGTTTATCAACGCCGTCATAGCCGACAATTTGTGCGCCAAGAAGGCGAAAACTCCGTTTTTCAAAAATAACTTTTACGGTCATTACTTTTCCTCCGGGATAATATCCGGCGTGGCTGAGGGGGGAAAGTATAACTTTTTCATAATCAAGGCCGGCGGCTTTTGCGGAAGTTTCATTAAGACCGGTGGCTGCGGCGGTGAGGGAGAAAACTTTTATTACTGAGCTTCCCTGAGAGCCGGTGTAGCGGCTGTTTCCTCCGCAGATGTTATCCGCGGCAATGCGGCCTTGTTTGTTTGCGGGGCCGGCAAGAGAAATAAGGGCCGGTTCGCCGGTAACGAAGTTTTTGATCTGGACAGCGTCGCCGACAGCATATATATCACGGACGGAGGTTTCCATTTTGTCGTTTACGACAATGCTTCCCCTGATACCGAGCCTTATACCGGCAGATTTTGCAAGGGAAGTTTCCGGAACGGCGCCTACGGCAAGAATCACAAGATCGGCGGAAATTGTGGGGCCGTTTTTGAGAGAAACCTCGATTTTGTTTTCTTTTTCAAAAAATCCGGTTACGGAATTTTTGAGGAACAGGGAAAGACCGTTTTTTCTTGCTTCGGAATGTATGAAGGAAGCCATATCGGAATCAAACGGAGCAAGAAGGTGATCGGACTGTTCAACTATTGAAACTTCCGTTCCAAGGGAGCGGAGATTTTCTGCCATTTCAAAGCCGACATAGCCGCCGCCGACAACAACCGCGGTTTTTGGCTTTGATTCTTCGATGTATTTTTTGATTCGGAAGGTATCTTCGACAGTACGCAGAGTAAAAATTTTATCGGATTCAACGCCGGGTATTGGTGGAACAGCCGGTTTTGCGCCGGGAGCAAGGAGAAGGCGGTCGTAATTTTCTTCAAAAATTTTGCCGTTTTCAAGATTTTTAACGGTTACGGCTTTCTTTTCCGGATGGATGGCGGTGACTTCGTGTTTTATTTTTACGTTTATATTGAAGCGGCGGTTAAAACTTTCGGGCGTCTGAAGGGTGAGCTCATCCGGATCGGTGATAACTTCGCCAATATAATACGGAAGGCCGCAGTTTGCATAGGAAATATATCCGGAGCGTTCAAAAATTGTGATATCGGCTTTTTCGCTGAGTCTGCGGATTCTTGCGGCCGCGGTTGCGCCGCCGGCAACTCCGCCAACTATTACAACTTTCATTTTTTATTCTCCTTTCAAATTATATTTATTTTGATGTTTTTATTATAGCCGGAAAAGAGGGGATTTTCCGTGACTTTATCACGGAAAAAGATTTTTCAATTTTATTATACATCAACGGGCAAAAAAATAAATAGCTAAACAAAAATAAAAAAATCTGATATAATGGGATGCGGATATTCTTTTGTTTGGAGGCAATATGGATTCTTTTATTTTTGCGGTAAACGCCGTTGCACCAATAATCGGGCTTGTTGCGGTTGGATATTTTCTTAAAAAGTTTGGAATGTTCGGAGAGGACTTTATTAAAACGGCCAACAGGCTTGTTTTTCGGGTGCTTTTGCCGGTGATGCTTTTTTCAAATGTATATAAAATAGAAAACATTAAAAACTTTGAACTGGGATATGTTTTATATGCCCTTATTGGAGTGGCACTGTTTTTTGGAATTGCTGTTATAACAAGCGGTTTTATCACAAACGAAGGTTCAAAAAGGGGAACGCTTATTCAGGGGATGTTCCGTTCAAACTATGCGCTTATCGGTATTCCCCTTGCGGGAAGCCTTTTTGGCGAAGAGGGGATAAAAGTTGCGGCGGTTCTTTCTGCTTTTGCGATTCCGCTTTTCAACGTTCTTGCGGTTTCTGCTCTTTCTGTTTTTGGAAAAGGAACAGCAAAGCCGAAGGAGATAATCCGGGATATTTTGAAAAACCCTCTTATCCTTGGCGTTGCGGCGGGATTTTTTGCCCTTGTTATCCGAGAGATATTTGTGATCTGTTCCATAGATTTCCGGCTTTTTGATATAAAACCCGCGGCGGATATTGCGGGATATCTTTCTTCCATGGCAACGCCGCTGGCGCTTATGGTTCTTGGAGCGCAGTTTGAATTTTCTGCAATGGATGAAATGAAAAAGGAGATAATATTCGGAACGGTTATGCGCTGCGTTTTTGTTCCGGCTGTCGGGATAGGTGCCGCATATCTTTTCTTTGCCGATGTTTTTTCCGGCGCGCAGTTTGCAGCGCTGACGGCGCTTTTTGCAACGCCGGTTGCGGTTTCAAGCGTACCAATGGCGCAGGAAATGGGCGGAGACCCGAAGCTTGCGGGTCAGCTTATTGTCTGGACGACGGTTGCTTCCGCATTTTCGGTATTTTTTGCATCCTTTGCTCTTAAAGCGGTTGGTATATTCTAATTCGGAATAAAAAAGCACAATCCACCCTCTGTGGATTGTGCTTTTTATTTTATTGGAATATAGTAATACAGGAAGACTATTTTTGAGGACGGAGAATTTCATCATAGGTGGTGCCGAGGGCATCCTTTATGGCGGCAAGCTGGCCGGCATAGATATGCTGGATACCTCTTTCTATTTTAACGAGGGTTTCGCGGGTCATATCAATTCCGCAAAGCTGAAGATTGCGGACAAGTTCCGTTTGGCCGATTTTTTTGCTTTTACGGATGCGGCGAATATTTTCGCCTATATGAATGCGGTCATCCTGTTTTATTTTCTGTTCTTCCATGCACACAGCCCCTTAATAAATATGGACTGAAATCAGTCCGTTTATGTCTTGATTTTATAATACGGCTATGCTAAAATGGGACTGAAACTAGTCCACTTTTTACAAACAGGAGGCCCTTTAAAAGCTGTTTTTTAAAAAAGAGAAAAAATATAGGACAAATGTAAAAATATTTTTGAAAATCTATTGACAAACATAATTAGACGAGTGTAAAATGAGGGTAAGATTAGACAGTTGTCAAAAGGAGATATTATTATGGCAGATAAAAAAGAGATAATTCATCTTCCGAACTCAGAACTCGAAATAATGATGGCTATCTGGGAGGCGAAAGGCCCGGTTTCAAGAATCGATATCGACGAAAAAATAAAGGAAAAAAACTGGGCACCCACCACGGTACTCAAATTTCTTTCCCGCCTTACCGAAAAAGGTTTTCTTCACTGTGATTCTGCAGCCAGCGGCAAAAAGAATCTTTATACTCCTCTCATCAGCGAAGAAGAATATCTTGAATTTGAAAGCGGAAGCGTTCTTGGAAAATTCTGCGGCAGAAGTGTAAAGGCTCTTGTTGCAAATCTTTATGAAAACAACACCATTGACGACAGCGAGCTTGATGAACTTCAGAAGTTCATTGAAAACGCGAAGAAAAAACGCTGATAACGTTTTTTAACTTTATCTTATTTTGAGGATAAGGAGGCGAAAAAGTGATCGAGGATCTGTTTATAAATATACTTGAGATATCCATAACCTCTGCGGCGGCCATAGGAATAATACTTTTTATTTCCGGTCTTGCTGAAAGCCGTTTTCGTAAAAAATGGCGTTATTGGGTTTGGCTTCTTCTTGCGATATATCTTATAATTCCGTTTAAGTTTGATTTTCCTGATGCTCCCATCCGGGTAGAAATCCCGCCGCATGAGATGATAATCACCGAAAAAACGGAAAATATTTCAAAACCTGAGGATTATGAAATTATTTCCGGCGGTTTGAGCACGGGAATACAGAACGAGCACACAATCGGAACGGAAATAATCGGAACAGAGGAACAAAACAGTTCTTTGAGCACGGATGTTTCGCCAAAAGATGAAACCAGCGAAGAACCTTTGAGCACCACCCCGAGGATCTTTATATTCCCCCTTGTTTTTTTGGGCGCGGTTATCTGGGCAAGCGGTGCGGTTATTGTATGCGGATGGAATATCGCAATGTATCTTCGCTTTGTTACCCGCTCTGCACCATGGAACAGAGAGATAAAAAACGAAGAGGTTCTTTCGCTTTTTGAATGGATAAAAGAAGATATGGGCGTTTCAAAAAGAGTCAGAATCTTTGAAAACCGCCTTATAAAAAGTCCGATGATGGTCGGTTTTATAAAACCGAAGGTACTTCTTCCTGCGGAAGAACTTTTACCGGAAGAATATGAATTTGTTATCCGCCACGAGCTTACCCATTTTAAGCGCGGCGATATATGGTATAAATTTTTGCTTATGCTGGCGGCATCGGTCCATTGGTTCAACCCGATGGTGGGAACCATGTGCCGCTATGCGGAAAACGACATTGAAATAACCTGCGACGCCGCCGTTATGAAAGCGATGGAAGGCGACCGCAGACAGGAATACTGCGCAACCATTCTCAACATTATGAGAAGGGGACAGAACAGCCCGCTTTTGCTTTCAACAAGTTTTTACGGCGGAGCAAAGATCCTTAAAAAACGCTTTGCGGCGATTCTTGAACCGAGAGCGCACAGAGGCATTGTTCTTTTCATCATCGCAATGCTTGTTATTGCCATAAGCGGAACCCTTGTTGCCTGCACCACTGCGGAAATTCCTTCCGTAAAGGAAGAACAGCAGCAGGAACAGCAGGAGCAGCAGGAAGATACCGTTCCGGTTGAGGAAGAGGTAAGGATACTTGCGGAAGATCTTATCGACAGCATCTATCTTACAAAGAAGGGAATTGACGCAAAGATACCCGAAAATCTTTCAAAAGAAGCGAAAAAGAGCGTTGATGAGATTTTATCCGGAGCGAAGGACGGAATTTTTGAATATGACAGCAGCAGACACGGACTTGGAAAAATCCAGGAAAATCTTATTGAATGTGTTCGCTCTGAAAATACCGTAAGCATTGTTTTTGAAGTTGTTGAGGAATATGAAATAGAGGGAACCATCGAGAAGGACGTATATTTCAACACCTTTAAAGTTTCTTATGACATCGAAAAAGAGGAGTTTACCGAAGTTCGCCTTCGCGGATTCAACTGGTTTGAAGACGGCGCGGATAAACCCGCAGTTACCGGTCCGGATGAAGACGGAGTATTCCCGGCGATAAAAGCTGCGGACTGGGACAGATGGGTAAACTATGAAGGCGAAGCGGATAAAGTTATGCCGGAAGCGGAAATACCTTCCGCAATGGAAAACGAAAAACTTTTAAGACATCTTAAATCGGATTATCCGAACATAGACGACTGGGAACTCATCTATGAGAAGAAGGGCTATACCCTTAAATCGTCCTATGACCCATATACCTACAGCCACAGAGGAATCTATCTTCCGGAATGGTTTGTTCTTCTTAAAACGGAACAGAGCGAAACTTTTGACCGCCTTATTATAAGATGGACGGAAGATTACGCTGTTTTCCTTAAAGAAGAAAAGGGTGAACAGGTTTATGTATGCCAGATTACCAACGGCTATAATGCTGTTGAGGCTTTTGAAAGCGAAATAAAATTCGGGGACATGAGAGAGGGCGTTATCTTTGCGCTGCATGACTTCCAGAGCGAAATAACCGGCGATATGATCTGGTTCCCGGGAAAGAACAGAATGGTGTTCTTTACCGGTTCCGCAAGGCTTGGAGCAGCCAACAGGGCCTTCGCCATTGAAGGCATAAACGAGCCGCTTTATATAAGACGCGTTTATATGGCTTTTTACGGCAGGGATCTTAACGGAAATATTCCCGAAGTTCCCGCCGGAAGAGAAAACGATATGTTCTTTGAGGTTGATGTTTCTCCCAAAAAGAACAGCGAAAAGGGAACCGTTGCATATTATGACGCGGAAACAAAGACCGTTGACCTTTATGAAAACTGTGTTGTCGATGGACTTTTTGAATATCCCCAGATATACTACCTTGATTCCGAAACGGTTATGATCGAAGCGGGAAGCAGCCTTAGTTTTTATAAAGGCGCATCCCATAACCTTATAACTGAAGCTTTTGCGGAAATCGGAAATAGAGAACTTGGCGTTGCGGAAGAAATTGAGGATATTCTTCTTTTCGGAACGGACAAAACAAAGGGCGGAAGATACGCCATTATCTATACCGATACCGAAAAAGGAGAATATTCCGCTTGTACCTTTGATAAAAAGGGCAACGTTCTTTCAAACTTTGGTCTTGGGCTTTCTTCCGAAGGAAGCATCAGCATTACCGAATATAAGAGCGGAATAATTTATTTCGGTTATTCCGAAAGCGAAGAAGATTCCGAAAAAGTAAATTATGCGGTGGATGCAAGACCGGATAAAAAGCATATTTTACAGGATATTTCCTGATACGGATATAAAACCGATATTTTTATAAAAAGGGCGGAAAAAACCGCACCTTTTGAAAAGCTTACCTAAATTTAAAGAAAAGGAGGTTTTTGAAGATGAAAAAAACAGTATTTACCGTAATTATGGCAGTTATATTTGTTATGCTTTTTGCTTCATGCGGATGGGATATAGAGATTATAAATCCCCTTGATTTTATAGTCAGCAGCGAAAGCGGATCTTCTGAAACCTCCGAGGATATTTCGGAGAGTGAACAAAGCGAAGAAACACCGGAAAGCGACCCCGTTGAGAGCGTTCCTTTCTATGAAGAAGGAGAAAAATACAGCGCAAAATCTGTTCTTAAAGAGGACGCAGAGGAGTTTTTAAAAACCGAGGAAGCCTTTGATTACATAAAGCTTTTTACATCAAGGGCAGGACATCTTGATTTTGAAAAGACGAATGATATTGTTTCTTCAAATGTTCTTTTCTGGTTTGGAGAAGAGATTTTTGAAGAGGCGGGAGAAGATTCCCTTTCTGACGACGGAAATTTTATCGAAGTTAAAAAATCCCTCGGCGATAAATACATCAAAAAATATTTTGGCATAGATTATTCTCCGGCGGAGAGCGATTTTGGCTTTGACAGGGAAACGGGAATATATAAAATCCCGGAAGCAGGAGGAAAGGGTCGGAATAAATTTTTAAGCTGTGAAATTTATATGACCGGCGGAAATGAAGTTCGATGCAGCATCCTTATGGAAGGAGCATCGGACGAAATAGGAAAGCAGTTTATCATTTCTGAAATGACGTTCAGCGTTATGGAGGACGAAGACGGAAAATATCTTCGCCTTCGTTCCAATAAGGTTACTGATATTTTCAGGGAAGCATCTTTTGAGGAACAGGCAAAATGCCTTACCAAACAGATGGTGGAACAGATAGGGAAAGAAGGATTTTCTGACGGCGTTCTTGAAATCAATAACGAAAGGGCTATTGATTTTATCAGAAAAATGCAGACCTCTGTGAATATGGGTAACGGTTTTAACAGAAACTCGCCCTACATAGGGGAATTTTATCGGGACGATGAAGGCTATCATTTTCCGGCAAGCTCCATGAAAAAGGTTGCGAAAGAGGTTTTCGGTATAGGAAATCTTGAGATCGCTTCGGACAATTATTTCAAATATGACAAAAAGGAAAAGGAATATGTTTCCGCTCTTGATAAGGAAGATATCATAACCTCCACGGCAGGGGTTATGGAAACTTACATAAGCGGAAATACATATATAGTCCGTTTTACGCTTTTTACCCTTGAAACAGAGGATGACCGGGAGGTTTTTGCCTCTCAGGGTGAATATAAGATGACTTTTGAGCTTATAAACGGTACTTATCTTAAATATTCCGGCCTTGATAAAGCATAGGAGGGAATAGGATGAAAAAGCTGTTTTGCATTTTAATGGCGATACTTATGCTTTCCGCCTGCAGCGGAGAAGCTGCGGTGGATAAAAATAAAATGCCGCCGGAAAAAATCTTTACTCTTGGCGCTCATATGGAAGACAGCAAAATCATTATTCCCTTTACAGAAAAAGGCGCACGTCTTGACGGCGGAAGAATTACAGCAATACAAAACGGATTTACCGTCAGGTATCTGAATGAAGAAAACGAGCTTTTGGAAGAAATAAATCTTTCTGCAAAAAGCCTTGAGAAACCGGCAAAATGTGTTTTTTCAAATCACGGTATCTTCATGGGAACAGAAAACGAAAAAGTTCCGGAAGGCGAAACGGCGGTTTGTTTTATCGAAGGAGAATGGAAGCTTTGCGGCGGAGTTTTTTTCGATAGGGAAGGAAATATTTTAAGAGAGCTTCCGCATATTGCGAAAATTCCTGAAGAGGATATTATTCCTGTAAAACGCGCCCGCTGGCTTGGCGAGGACGTTATGGCTTTTATAAATGAGGGAAGTTTTTTCTTTTACAGAATAAGCGAGGACAAACTTTATTTTTCGGCGGATTCTGCTGAGGCGGAAATTTAAGACAATAAAAAGCGGTGCGCAAAGCGCACCGCTTTTTTTATTTGTATCAGTATTTTTGGCGGCATTCGACAACTTTTCCGAAAATGCGGACAGGAAGATTTTCAACTTCGGAGCTGCTGTAGAAAAGAGGCTCAAATTCCGAATTGAAGGGCTGGAGAAGGATTCCGTCTTTAAGGAATTTTACCTTTTTAACGGTGGCTTCGCTGCCGTCTATCATAACGACAGCAACCTCGCCGTGTTCGACGGTATCCTGGACGCGGACGATTACAACGTCGCCCTCGAACATTCTCGGTTCCATACTGCGTCCCTTTATCTGGAGAGCAACATAGTCGCCGGAGGAGGCCATTTCGGAAGAAATTTCTTCATAATCAAGGATGTTTTCAACGGCGGTTATGGGGATGCCTGCGGCAACTTTTCCGAGGACGGGGATCTTTACGCCGACAATGGAATTATTTGAAACAACGGATTCCTTACCAAGGAGATAATTTATATTAACGCCGAAAAAACCTGCGATGCGCTCGAGCTTTTCAAAATCCGGTTCCCTTTCGGCGCGTTCATACATACCGATGGTGCTTGGCGCAAGGCCGAGCTTTTTTCCAAGTTCACCCTGGGTAAGCTCATTCTGGAGGCGAAGGTCTTTTAATATTTCGTTAAATTTCGGCATAAAGTTTCCACCTTTTTTTGATGATTTCATAATATATGATAACACAAATTGTGAAAAAGTCAAGTGTTGGGACGAAAAAACCCCACAAAATGTGTTGACAAATTTGTAAAAGAGTGCTATACTGCGAATCACACGAAATGTGCGAACATACGTTCGCCTTTCCGGATAATGCAGAAATCGGGCGGAAATATGAGATGCGCCGACGGAATTTTTGCAGAAGGAAATGCGGATATTCGTAAAAACCTTCTCCGCATAAAGCAGGGGCAGCTTTTGTCAAAGAGGAAAATATATGCGGGAGAAAAATTTTTACGAAGCAATAACACATATCGTGTTAATTTAGCGAAGGAGGGATCCTATGAAAAAGGATATTTAGAAAGGCTGGAGGGATGAAAAATGTCGCTTTGCGAAAAAAGGGAGCGGTTTTGTGAGGAATATATAAACGATTATAACGCCATGAGGGCGGCTCTTCGGGCGGGGTATTCTTCAAAAACCGCAAGGAGCTATGGATATCAGCTTTTGAAAAACAAAAATGTTGTTGCAAGGATATGCGAGCTTCAGGAGGAATACATAAAAAAACGTCTTTTTGATGACAAGAACCGCGTTATCAAGGAGCTTTGGGAAATGTATGAAAAGGCTATGCAGGCAAAACCGGTTACAGTATGGGATAAAGAACTTAAAGATTATGTTGAAACCGGGGAATATCAGTTTGACGACAAGATCGCCATGAAATGCCTTGAATTTATCATAAGGCTTTGCGCTATGACCGCGGAAAAGGAAAACGAAAAGGCCGGAAGCGTTGAGATTTTTGTAAAGGTGGAAAAAGATGAGAGTTGAACTTGGGCTTTTTCCGAAACAGATGGATTTTGTTGATTCCACCGGAAAGGCGGATGAAGTTCTTTACGGAGGAGCAGCCGGAGGAGGAAAAAGCTATGGGCAGCTTTGTGATGCGCTTATCTATGCGGTGAACTATCCCAAAAGCAAGCAGCTTATTTTACGAAGGACCCTCCCGGAACTTGAAAAAAGCCTTGTTAGAGTTTCTCTTGAGCTTTTTCCGAAGGAGATATACAAATACAGCGAATCGAAGCATACGGGAAATTTTTCTAACGGTTCGGTCATCGACTTTGGCTACTGCGACAGCGAAACGGATGTTTACCGCTACCAGTCAGCGGAATATGACGTTATCCGTTTTGATGAGCTTACACATTTTACCGAGCAGATGTATCTCTATCTTATGAGCCGCCTTAGGGGAGTTACGGATTTTCCCAGGGCGATGAAAAGCTCCACGAATCCCGGAGGCATCGGACACAGCTGGGTAAAAAGAAGATTTATCGATATCGGAGAGGCGGGAAAAATTCATAAAACAAAAACCGGAAGAAGGCTTTTTATTCCGGCAACGGTTTTTGAAAACAGGGCCATTATGAAAAGCGACCCGGGATACGTTAAAAGGCTTGAAAATCTTTCCGAAAAGGACAGAAGACAGCTTTTGGACGGGGACTGGGATGTTAACGAAGGACAGTATTTTTCCGAATGGAGAAGGGAGCTTCACGTTATAAAACCTTTTGAAATTCCGAAAAGCTGGCGAAGGTATTTTGCCATGGACTACGGCCTTGATATGCTGGCAGGATACTGGATAGCCGTTGACCCTTTTGAAAACGCCTATGTTTACCGGGAAATTTATCAAAGCGGACTTATCATCAGCGAGGCGGCGAAAAAGATACTCTCCGCCGAAGGGAATGACATACCGGAAATATATATAGCGCCGCCGGATATGTGGAACAGGAGGCAGGATACCGGAAAAAGCGTTGCGGAGCTTTTCTTTGAGCACGGGATAACTCTTTATAAAGCAGGAAACGACAGGGTACAGGGCTGGTACAGCCTTAAAGAATGGCTGCATCCGCGAAAAGACGAATTCGGGGATATAAAACCGAGGCTCAGGATCTTTGAAAACTGCACAGAGGTTATAAGGACCCTTCCGGCGCTTTGTTTTGATGAGCACAACCCGAACGACGTTGGGGACAGGGTGCATGAATACACCCATGCGGCGGATGCGTTAAGGTATTGGGCGGCGGCAAGGCCGTTTTCAAAAATCGCGGAACCGGAAGACGAAGAGGAAGAAATGGAAGAACAGATAGAGAATTTTTTGGGGTTTGGAATAAATTAAAAACCGCAGGGAGGAAAGGAGAGAAAGAATGGAAAAAGAGAAAAAAGAGCTTGAAAAAGCCGTTTTTGAAAAGCTTTTTGAGGAAAAAAACCTTGAAAAAGCAGAAGAAAAGGCGGATACCGAGTTTTTTGGCGAAGAGGATTTTGAAGAAAAAGAAGACCTTGAGCACGAAGAAGCAAAGGAAGAAAACCCTGAGCACGGGGATTATCTTTTTAATGAGCACGGAATGGATTTTTCTGCGGATAAGAAGGCCGTTGAAGCCTTTGCAAAGGCGGTTGGCAGAAGACCGGAAGAAGTCATCCGTATTTATGAAAACGGATGCCGCTATGAAAAGGTTTTTGAAGAACTTTTGGAAGCAAGAAAAGATTCCGAATCTTTTGAAAAACTTGCAAAATTGCGCGGCCTTTCAAAAGAAAAGATGAAGGCGGAAATCTTTGGCGCCATTGAAAAGGCGAAAACCGAAAAAATCGTTGAAAAACTTATGGAAGAAAATCCCGGCATGAACCGCGAAACCGCCGTTGAACTTGCAAAATTCCGCATCAATGCAAAAAAGCCGGAGGCAAAGGAAAAAGAAGTGGACATGACCGAAAAGCTGGAAGCCATGCTTCGTGAAATGGAGATCTTTGCTTCAAGACACAGGGATATTGAAAATCTTGATAACGAGGTCATTGAGGAATGGGAAAAGGGCGTTCCCCTTGAAAAGGCTTTTTTGAATTTTTACGCAGAGGCGGAAAAGAAAAAGCTTATTGATGAAATTGAAAAAATGAAACTTGAAAAAGAGAAAAACGAAAGAAAGGCATATATGAAGGAACACAGCCCCGGTTCCGCAACTTCTGCCGCAGGAACTGCCGTAAAGGATGCCTTTATTGAGGGGCTTTTTAAAGAATATTGATTTTAAAGAAATTTTTAATGCCCGAAAAGGGCAAATGAAAGGAGATTTTTAATTATGGCAATTAATCTTGCAAGCAAATACGCAAAAGAACTTGCGCAGGCATTTACCCAGAAATCCGTTGTTGACGGCGTTGCCTGCAAAGACTATGAATTTACCGGTGTTAAAAACCTTAAGGTTTATACCGCTGTTTCCCAGCCGCTGAACGATTATCAGCGCACCGGCACCAACCGTTACGGCACTCCCACCGAGGCACAGGATACTGTTCAGGATATGGTTGTTGAAAAGGACAGATCCTTTTCCATTACCGTTGACAAGGGCAACAATTCCGAACAGATGGGCGCAAAGGAGGCATCCAAAATCCTTGCCATTGAGATGAACGAACAGGCTATTCCCGAAATGGACAGATACGCTCTTCGCAAATTCCTTGACTATGCGGGCACCGTTAAAGAAGCGGAAGCCGAACCCACCGAGGATACCATTGTAAAAATGATTTCCGACGGCATGGTGGAAATGGGCAACAAAAAAGTTCCCGCAGAAGGAAGATATATCTTCATCGGCTGGAGCTGGTTCGGTATGCTTCGACTTTCCAAACAGTTTATCGGTGTTGAAGCTCTTGCAAAAGAGGCTCTTGTTAAAGGCGCTGTCGGTACTTTTATGGGCGCACAGGTTGTTACCGTTCCGGACGATTATCTTATGAAAGGAAACAACAAAGCATATTTCCTTATTGTTTACAAAAACTCCGTTCTTCAGCCTAAAAAAGTTCAGGACTATTTTGTAAAGGAAAATCCTGCAGGTATCAACGGCGCGCTTATTGAAGGCAGATTTATCTATGATGCATTCGTAATCGGCGCAAAATGCGACGGCGTTTATGCCGTTGTTGAAAACGGCAGCGTTCAGGCAATGCCTGAATTCAGCCTTTCCGGCAGCGACCTTACCGTAACTTCCGCAGGCGCAAATAAAATCAGAGTTACCCTTGACGGAACCGACCCCAGATTCAGCGATTCCGCTGTTGAAACCACCAGCGGCGGCAAGGTTGCCCTTTCTTCCGGAAAGGTCAGTGCAAAGGCGGTTGCTTTTGACGATGAACTTTTTACCTCCGCTGTTGCGGCTGATGAAGAAAGAACCATCGCCTGATAAAACTTTTGATATTTCGGGGCAGAGTTTTCTGCCCCGAAAACTGAAGAAAGGAGAAAAGCTATGAATATTAAAAGCAAAGAATATGACGAAGTTCGCCCGGGCGTTACCCTTGAAAACACGGGCGAAGGCGGGATGATTCTTGAACTTGGGACCGGCGGAAGCAGAAAACCGGAAGAAAACGGTGTTATTCAGCTTATTCCGACCCAGCCGGAAAAACCGGATCCGGAAACAAGGGCGGAAACCGCCATTGCAGATCTTCACGACAGATATGCCGCAAAATTAAGAGAGCAGTATGATTTTTCCATGGGAAGACTTCGCGATGAGAGGGACGAGGCTCTTCGTGAAAACTGGATACTTAATCAGCAGGCAAAGGCCGCCCTTCCGGAACAGCTTGCGGCGGCGGGAATAAACGGCGGAGCTTCTGAAACGACCATTGCAAACCTTGATGCACAGTATCAGCAAGGCAGAAACGATATCCGCGGAGATTATATGGAAGAAATGGCAAAGGCGGCGGAAAACCAAAGCGAAAAACTTTCAGAAAGTGCGGAAAATTATAACGAAAAATGGATCGAATATCTTCTTTCTCTTGCAAAAATGGAAGAGGAATATGAGAAAAAGGCCGAACTTAAATAAGGGGGGATTTTATGCCGGGAATTTTTAATTTTGAAAAGCCCGGGGCGATTTCAAAAAAGGTTTTTGAAATAACCTCCTTTGCGGGAATAGACCTTTCCTCAGCACCGACGGATATCAGCGAAAAAAGAAGCCCGGATGCGCTCAATATGATGCCGGACAGCAAGGGGAACCCCATTAAGCGAACCGGTTTTTCCGTGACCGGAAATTATGGCGGAAGGATAAACGGATGCTTTTTTCTTGGAAAACACAGAGTTATCCATGCGGGAAAGAACCTTTTTGTTGACGGAAAGCTTTTTTGGAGCGGCATGGCGGATGAAATTTCCTCTGCGCAGGTCATCGGGGAAAAGCTTTATATTTTTGATGGCCAGGAGGCCCTTTGTTTTGACGGGGCACAGGTTGTTCCCCTTTGTGATCTGGCGTATATACCGACGGTTCTTATTTCAAAAAACGCGGATTTTTATGAAAAGGAAACGGCTTTCAGCGGTGACGGGGAAAGCACGGAATTCATCCTTGATGCGATGCCCTATGAGGTAAAATCCGTTTCTGTTAATGATACGGCGACGGAATGCATCTGTGTTGACGAAAAAATCATTTTTGGAACTGCGCCGGGAAAGGATGCAAAAATCGTTATCAGCGCGGTTTTTGAACAGGAACCGGGCGGAAATATTAAAGAGGAATTCAACCTTATATCGAGAAGATGGAAGGAAAGCTTTATCTGTGAAACCGGAACAGAAAGGGTTTTTACCCTTTCAAAAACCGATCTTTCCAAGGGAAGGGTAAAGGCGTTCATCCGTGACAAAAACGGGGACTGGCAGGAGAAAACAGAGGGTATTGATTTTTCCGTTGACAGAGAAAAAGGAAAAATCGTTTTTGAAAAACCTATAGATAAAACGCCTGTTGCCGGTGAGGATAACCTTATTATCGAGGCGGAAAAATATTTTGACGGATATGAAAACAGGATAAACAGATGCAGAAAAAGCATTGCTTTTGATACCGGCGGCACTGCGAACAGGATTTTTGTCTGCGGAAATCCGGATGAGCCGAACAGGGATCACTGGTGCATGACCGGAGATCCGACCTACTGGCCGGATACTTATTATTCCGAACTTGGAACGGCGAACACCAAAATTATCGGATACAGCATTGTTGACGGATATCTTGGGGCGCATATTGCGCCTGCTTTTGACGGAAGAAGCGTTGTTTTAAGGGAAGCGGCCCTTGATGAAAACGGGAATGCGGTTTTTCCGATAGCAAAGCATCTTCAGGGAGAGGAAGCATCGGCGCCGAATTCTTTTGTATATATGGAAAACGAACCGCTTTTTCTTACGAAAAGGGGAGTTTACGCCATAACGGCGGCGGATATTTCCGGAGAAAAATACACCCAGAACAGAAGCTATTTTATCAATAAAGTTCTTTGCGATGAGGATATTGAAAATGCTTTCTGTGCAAAATGGAAGCAGTTTTATGTTATCTCCGCAGGAAGAAAACTCTATCTTCTTGATACGGGCCAAAAGAGCTTTGAAAGAGCGGAACCCCAAAGCGCTTTTCAGTATGAATGTTATCTTTGGGACGGATTTGACGCAAGGATACTTTGGGAAGAAAACGGTGCACTCTTTTTCGGGGATAACGGGGGAAAAGTATGCCGCTTTGAGGAGGATATTTATTCCGATAACGGAAAGGCGATAAACGCATACTGGACTATTCCGGATTTTTGCGGCGACGCTTTTTGGCGCAACAAAACCATTCGCACCGTTGCCGTTCAGACGGCGGCATATCCTCTCAACAAGCTGAGGATAGAATGCAGAAGGAACGGAATCTGGGAAGTTCTTAAAGAATGGACGGACAGGCTTTCTTTTTTTGCATGGAATGCGGTAAGCTGGGCGGAATTTACCTGGAGCGGAAACAAAACCGCAAAGACCCTTGCCTTTAAAACCAAAATCAAAAAATTTGATAAAGTTGGGTTCCGGGTAGTTTGTGATGAAAATAATAAGGCCTTTGGGCTTTGCGGCTTTGCCGCAGAATTTACCGAGGGCGGAAGATATAAAAAATAAGAGGGGAAGGAGAATATATGGAACTTTTAAAAATTCTTGAAAAGGATCTTGAGGGTAAAGGCGTTTTGGGTCAGCCGGAAGTTCCGGGGCTTTCTGCTTTTGAAATGCAGAGAAAAGTTGAGGAAATAGTACGCGATGTTGCCATCGTTAAAATAAACGAGATCATCGCCTATCTTATGGAAGACGGGGCAACAAAAGAAGACCTTGAAAAACTTCTTATAAAAGCCGGAGCGGTGAGCTCCGTTTTCGGAAGGGCAGGCGATATTGTTCCGATGAAAGGAGATTATACCTGTGATATGGTTGGCGCCGCAAGGGAAAAACATTCCGCGGAGCATTTTACCGGAGGGGATGACCCTATTGCACCGGAAAAAATCGGCGCGGCGGAAAAGGAACATATTCACGGAAATATTGACAGCGGCGGCTGCATCGGAAGCACCAACGGAAAAATCATTATGACCGGCGTTGGCGGAAAACTTGTTGCAAAAGATAAAAGTGAAAGCGGATTTTGTGAAAAGGCAAAAGTTTTTTCCACCACCGGCGCTGTTTCTTTTACTGCCGAGGATAATGCGGAATATGACTATAGGGGTGTTACTTCGTTCAGGATGAACGGAGCGCCGGTTGAGTGTCACGGATTTGTGACATTCGGGAACATTACTTCCGTACCGGTAATTACAGGATTCTATTATAGCGGTGATGATATTACCGAAGCGGTGAGCATGGAAACCTGGGAATTTTCCGTCTTTGAGCACGGCGGAAAGCCTTTTTCCATATTTAAAAACTGGGGTGTTGTTTTATGAGCATGAAAAACAGAAGAAGACTTTTGAAAACACTGTTTTCTGTTTTACCCCTTTTTGTTTTTGAGCACGGAAATGCCGGCCTTTCAAACGGAACAAAACATGATAAAGGTTCGAGCCATATTGACGGAACGGTTTTTGAAGAGGGCGTTATCAAGGTTGAAAAAGACTATCGCAGCATAGCCGAAGAATATGAGGCGGGATATATAGATATCGGCGGCATTGATTTTGGACCTTATAAAACTCTTTTTATAGAATGCAGGACCAATGTTCAGGATTATGACGAGAATAAACCGTTTTTTTACGTCGGATACGGAAAAAAGAACGGTGCTTATCATACTTCATATACGGAATATGAATATGCACCTTCTATGTTTGGAGTTGTTTCTTTTGATATTTCCGATGTTTTTGGAAAGGATTATTTCATTAAAGGCACTTCATATAACACCGGTTCCGCCCATCTTGAAATAAAAAATATATGGCTTGAATAAGGAGGGAAAGAATGGAACTTTTAAAATTTATTGTCAGAAATCAAAAGCTTTTGGGCGGCGAGGCCACCGTTATTTCCGGAAGTATCGACTATATTGAGGCTTTTTTTGATTTCAGGACCTCGGATTGGAACGGTCTTGATAAATGGGCACATTTTAAAAAAGACGAAACGATTTATGACATAAACCTTGATGAAGACAGGATCACAAGGGAAATGCATCTTAATCTTGAGCCTGGTATCTGGGAAGTTAAACTTCACGGCGACGAAAATATTGAGGGCGAGGTTTCCATGAGGATCACTACCTCTGCGGTTTATATAACCGTTGAGGACTTTGGCGAGCTGCATGAAGGCGGCGTTCTTCCGGAGGTTGCGGCAAGCGCCGCGGAGCAGATTGCCGCAAAAGCGGAAAATGCAAACGAAAATGCAAAAGAGGCTCTTGCCAAAGCGGAGGCGATTTTTACTGCGGCGGCAAACGGAGAATTTGACGGAGAAAAAGGCGAGCCTTTTACATACGAAGATTTTACCGAAGAACAGCTTGAATCTCTTCGGGGACCGCAGGGTATTCAGGGCGAAAAAGGCGAAACCGGCCCGCACGGACCCATGGGAGCAGCATTTACATACGAGGATTTTACCGAAGAACAGCTTATGGCCCTTATTGGACCGGAAGGCCGGAAAGGCGAAGACGGCGTTGGAATCCGCGATTTTTATTACGAACAGTCACTTTTGGACGACGGTACAAATAAACTTCATATCTATCTTACCAATGGTGAAGAAAGAACTTTTTATATCAAAAACGGCAGCAAAGGAAGCAAAGGAGAACAGGGTCCGCAGGGTATCCAGGGCCTTCAGGGTGAACAGGGACCAAAAGGAAGTGCGGGATATTCGCCTCTTATACAGGTTGAAACCGTTGACGGAGTACATCAAGTTACTGTTGTTGATATTAACGGAACAAAAAGTTTTGAAATCAAAGACGGAGAGAACGGCAAAGACGGAATGACCGAAGCCCTTAAATTTACCGGTCTTGCAGAAGGAACCTATGACGGAACGGAAGAGAAAACCGTAAACATCAAAAATCCGGTTTACCCGATAAATATCGGGCATGGTTCGGACGGATACTATGCGGATAAAACTTTTGACGAAATTTATGAGGCATACGGCAAAGGATATGAAATTTTTTGTAATCTGCTTATTACAAGCGATAACGACACTTACCACTATTATCAAAGGGTGCCTTTTGAAGCCATGTGGCAGTATTCCGCAACGGAGAAGCCGATGTATCTTATTTTCAGTTCTTTCAGTCCGGAGGACCTTTCCGGCGAAAGACCGAGGGGAATTCTCATCCGCATCGGTGCTGATGAAAAAGTTTATGTTTCCAAAGGTATTGACGGCGTTAAAAATCCCTATGCGCTGACCTTTACCGGAGCTGTCAGCGGAACATATAACGGAAGCGAAGCTGTTACTATCGAAATTCCGAAAGGAGGTTCAGAAAACGGAGCCGCCGATTGGGCAGTCAATGATCCGGAAGCGGAGGGATATGTAAAAAACAGGACCCATTGGATGGAAACGACCGTTCATCAGAATTTTGAGTTTGACGGGGTTCTTGACGGAAAAGAATATATCCACCTGAATGAAGGAACCAACCCGGAGGAGGTTGGACAGGAATATATTATAAGACTTTCGGAATTTTTCCCTGCATCCGTTGATGAAATCATCGGTACAAAAATCACATACAGGGAACCCTGGGCCGGACAGCATGAATTTGTTGTTGCGGAAGGAGATATAGCAGGCAGGGAACTTGGTGAAGAAAAATGCTGGGTAATAAGCGACCCGGACGGAAACGGAGCCGAGATGTATATAGCTTCTGCGGATGATAAATTCAAAAAATCCGGCAGCGACAAATATATACCGAAAGGCATAAGTGTGTATTACCTTGACAGCGGAACTTATATGGAGAAGATCGAATTTTCTCAGCCTATCAAGGTTGAAGAGATATATCACAAGATCGACAGAAAGTATCTGCCGGATGATATAGGAACAGGAGGTTCGGATAACGGAGAAAGTTCCGGCGGGGTTACTTCCTGGGATGACCTTCCTGCACCGCTTCCGAACAGCCATCTTCCCGAGGGATATCCTTATGTTGAAGGAGAGAGCAAGGAAACTGTTATCTTTGAAGAAGCAACTGTAACTTGCGGTGAAGCGGCTATAAGTGAAGTTCTTCCGCTTGTTTTAGGCGGTATTTATAAAGTCAAGTGGAACGGAACGGAATATACTTGCGTTGCGTATGAGTTTGATGCAACGGCAATGGGCGTGGGAGTTCTTACTGTTATCGGAAACGGTGTTAACTTTGGACTTCCCGACACAGGAGAACCGTTTGTTATTGCTCCGCTTGAAGTTGGCGGAGTAACTTTAGTTGCTCCGATTGACGATTCTGAAACCGCTGTTGTTAAAATTACAGAAAACAGCGAAGTTATCCATAAGCTCGATAATAAATTTATTGATTCGGAATGGATGGCAACATCAAGCATTGTAAGAAGTACCTTTATCCCGGAAACCACATTGAACTATACCGACGGAGCCGCAGGAACCAGTTTGGCAGTCGATAATGTTCCAAGCCAGATTTTGAAAAACGGCGCGGAAGTTTATGTCACCTTTGATGGAACGGAATATAAAGTAAATACTTTAACTCTTTTTCTGGGAAGCGATGGCATCAGCTTTATAGGAAACTGGGAATTGTTTGGCACGATTCCGGAGGCAGTTCCTCCCAATGTTCCGTTTTGCATCATGATAGACCTGACAAATGGGGTGGCGGAATCGCCGATCAGTATTTACCGTTCTGAGGAATATTACTCTTCTGCGGCCTTGACGATAAAAGTTGAATTTAAAGAAACAGCATACAACAAGATACCGGAATATTTTCTGCCGGATAAGGCTCTTAAAAAATATTATCAGTTTCCCGTTGACCTTGCGGATTGTTATATTGAAAATTCTACAGCGTTTACTTCGGAAACCAAGGCGGCCATGAAAGAAGCAGCCGATGCGCTTGCAGAAGGACTTCTCGTCATAGGAAACTATGGCGGGATCCCGTGTATTTTTAAAAGTGTTGGATATTATCCGGGTGACGGAATGTACAGCATGACGTTTGCGCCTCTTTCGGAAGAAATAGACTTCAGCAACGCCACCACTCCCCGAAGATATACGGGCAAAAAAGAGCTTATCCTGGCTTCTTCAACAGAGGGCAGCACGAAACAGTTTAAAATCACCGTTGACGACAGCGGAACTTTGACAGCGACAGAGATTACTTAATAACAAAAGCCCCATCGAAGGCGGCGGGGAAATTCTCCGCCGCTTTTTTGATATAAAGGAGGAACGAATATGAAAGATATCATTGAAAAGATTTTTTCTTTTTTTAAAAAAGAAGAGACCACAGCTAAAAGCGAGGAAAAAGAAGAGGCTGTTATTTTACGCAACGGTTTTGGAGTTACAAAGGATAAAGACGCAAACATTGCGGAACAATGGGTCAACATTATGAACTATAACGGCCAAAGCCAAAGGGAGGAAGATTATGAACAATAAAAAAATAACCCCGGAGGGCATCTGGGAGGAATATATTGAAGGCGAAAACTATCACCGAATGATAAACCTTCATGAAACGGTAAAGAAAAATGAAAAATTTTATAACGGAGAGCAATGGGAAGGGGTAAATGCTCCGGATCTTGAAAAACCCGTAATCAACGTTCTTAAAAGGGCGGTGGATTACCTTGGAAGCCAGATAATCAGCAGCGATATAGGCATCGGCCTTGAAAGTTACGGAGGGGAAGAGGAAGAAAGAGAATGCAAAATTCTTGAAAAACAGGTTAACAGGGTCATTGAAAAAACAAAGGCAAAGTCCAAAAACCGCGACATCATCAAGGACGCGGCCATCAGCGGAGACGGAATTTTTTATGCATGGTTCGATCCGGAAAAGGGAAAAAACGGCGAAGTTGATCTTGAAATTGTCGATAACGAAAAGGTCATCTTTAAAAATCCTTTTGAAAAAGACGTTCAGAAACAAAAAAGCATAATCATTGTAAAAAGGATGATGCTTGATGAAGCAAGGGAGCTTGCGGAAAAATACGGACTTTCCGCCGAAGAAAGAGAACAAATCGTTCCGGATGATTCTGCTGACTATGCGGGCGAAAACAAAGATATCGGAAAAAGCCTTGTTACCGTTCTTTTAAGATTTTGGAAAGAGGACGGAGTCATCTGGTTCTGCGAAAGCTGCAGGGATGTTTTTATCAGAAAACCGGTAAAGACAAAGGCAAAACTTTATCATATCGCATGGATGCAGTGGGACAGGGTCAAAGACGGATATCACGGCGCTGCGGCCATTACTCCTTACATACAGAACCAGATCTATGTAAACAAAATGTGGGCGCTGGCGATGGTGCACAGCAGCAAAATGGCCTGGCCCCAGCGTTTTTATGACGCAACAAAAATCCGCGGCGGACTTTCCAACAAGGTGGGACAGGCCATCGGCGTTGCGGGCGACCCGAAAAGCGCCGTTTATTTTGATGCGCCGGCGGGCAACATGAGCGCCCAGGTGCTTGAACTTGTTGAGCGCACCGTAAGATATACCAGAGAGAGCCTTGGGGTAACTGACGTTGCACTTGGCGATATCAAGCCGGAAAACACCTCCGCAATCGTTGCGGCGGCGGAACAGGCTTCTGCGCCTCTTGTTTTCCAGCGGCTTGCAAACCACCAGCTTTGGGAGGACCTTGTTAACATCATCATTGATATCATCCGGGAGATGTACGGAAAAAGAGAGATCATTGATGAGAGGAAAACCGAAAACGGAAAGATCATCCGCAAAAAGATGGAATACGATTTTTCAAAAATCGATTATGACGGATTTGGCATAAGGGTGGACATCGGAACGGCAAGCTATTGGAGCCAGCTTATGCAGGTGCAGACCATGGATTCCTTCTTCAAAAACGGAATCATCGACGACGCGGTCCTTTATCTTGAGCACCTTCCCGAAGGACTTGTTTCCGGAAAAGACGAAATTATTGAGGAAATCAAAAAGAAAAAGAGCGGCGTGAGCACCGAACAGAAACTTTGAGCACGGAAGGAGGTGAACGAGCATGACTGTAAAGGAATGTTATGAAGCGGCGGTAAGTTTTCTTCCGGAAAAGCCGGAAGAAAATGTTGAGGTGCAGAAATTTATGGTAAGCTGGTGCAATATTCTTCTTGCGGAGCTTATGGAATATGAAAACGTTTACCGCGCGGTAAACGGCATTGAAGAACTTTTATCTCCGCTTACGGTATCCGGAAAAGAGGACGTTATTCCGTATAACGAAAGACTTGTTAAAAAGGCTTTTCCCTATGGAATGGCAAGATGGGTATTCAGAGAAAATGAGGATATTGCGGCGAGCCATGAATACTATAATCTTTATGTTTTTGCGGCAAGGGAGGCAACTCCCCTGCTTGAAAGCGAGGTGATGGATATTTATGGTTAACCCGATAGCAAAGAAAAGGTTTGAGGACCAGAGAAATACATACATCGCCGAGGACAGAAAACTCAGGGAACTTGGAGAAAAAAGAAAGACCGAAGAAAAGGAAAGGGAAGAATTTGTAAAAGGACTTGCTGAAGAAATGCCCATGAAGATGGTAACGGAGCCGATGAGCTCCGTTACCGCACCGGGCGAAGGAAAGCTTTTTGAGGAGATAAAGGATTTTGCCGGAATCGGCGACAAAAAAGACGAAAAATGGGAACAGGAATTTATCTCGGGGTTTAAGGAAAACGAAGGCATAGAGGTAAAGGAAGAAAAGAAACCCAAAACCACAAATCAGAAAAACATAGTGATAAATCAGCGAAACGATACAATAATGGCTGCTTATGAGTCCGGAGAGAAATGGCTTATGAGCGAGGGAGAGGATGATTTTATCAAAGCGTTGATAAATAACTTTCGTTCGGCCATGGGAAAAGCCGTTGAAGATCTTGCGTATGCGATAAACGATATTGCGCCATGGTATAAACCTGCGGGAAATGTTTTGGAAAAAAACACCGCCGGAAAGATAAACGATATGGCGGAAAAGCAATTTGGAAACGCAAAGGAAAAAACCGGAGATTTTGGAGATAGTATGATCGACCTTGCGGATATGGCTTCTGAAGAATTGGGGTACATGGTTTTTGGACCAAAGGCGGGAAGTTTTATTTCGGATCTTGGTCAGGGCTTTGCAAAATACCAAAATTTAAGGGAACAGGGCTATGGAAAAGACGAAGCGCTTTTTGAATCCTCAAAAGACCTTGCACGCGCAATTGCAACGGAAAATGTCGGCAATAAGTTTTGGAGAAACGGCAAGGTTGATGAAAGGCTTTTTGGAAAAAACGGTATCGTTGACAAGGCAGTTGATATTGAATACAATAGAGCTAATGAAATAGGTAGTCTAAAAAATGAGTTTTATAAAGAACTGACGCCAAAACAGTGGAGTAAATATTATAAAAAAATAGCAGAAACAGGAAGGCTGAATAGTCCTGTTGGGGATACTTTTGTATATCAAACCGGCGGTAAAATAATCATTTCCGAAAGAGTTTATATGGGAAACGGAGTACATGATTACCAGGTTCAGAAAATATACAAAATAAAAGGACCAAATTCAAGCGAAATTGCTAAAGATGCAGCAAAAATTATGGAAAGGACCGGTAACTATTATGACGGAGAAAGAATTCTCGAGTTGCGTGGATTTATTACTAGAGAAAATGGTTGACAGACGATATTCACAGGACACAGTTGAAGGAATACTTATTATGATTATGACAACAAAACCGGAATTTCGTGAGGAGGCTGTGCTCCACGTCTTGGATCTACTTGAAGAATACAACGATGAGAAAAAGTTTTGGCATGCGATGAGTCGGTATTATGTTACTGTGTGGATGTAAAAGGTTGTATTTAGAGGAGGAGCCAATAATGATTGGTTTAAGAACATGCGAAGGAAAAAAGTTTGAAAAATTTTTTGAATTAGTGCAGCAGGAAGCAAAGAAAAAAGGCGGTGTGTTTTTTGCGGACTGCGGAGAAGGAAATGAATTTTCAAATGACCATATGGAAAGAGAAAATTTATCCGGTTGGCTTATTCCTATTGAAATTGCAGAAGAGTTCGAGAAAGAGTTTTTGGAAAAAACGGATCCTGAAGGTTGGGATAAGTTTTTGTGTTGGGCACTTTGGGAAAATGCAGACAATCCAAAAATAAGTTTCGATTGGTGTAAATATTCAAGCGGATTTTAAGTGGAATAAAATATAATTGGTTTTAGAACCTCTAAAATTAAAAGAATAAACGAGAAAATTTTCAAAAACATATAACACAAAACGTGCGATATATTAAAAACGGCATTTCCACAAAGTGAACCTTGAAAAGTGAACAGGGCCGCGGAGAAATCCGCGGCCGGGCCTAAAGCAGATACCAAAATTTAAGGGAACAGGGCTATGGAAAAGACGAAGCGCTTTTTGAATCCTCAAAAGACCTTGCACGCGCAATTGCAACGGAAAATGTCGGCAATAAGCTTTGGAGAAACAGCACGATTGATGAAAGGCTTTTTGGAAAAAATGGCATCGTTGACAAGGCAGTTGATATTGAATACAATAAAAACGAAAAGTATTTGCAAAAAAGATTGGACTGTTTATTTAATGGAGAAAAAATATTTATTCCAAAGAACACACAATTTGAAAAAGTAAAAACTATTGCAGGAAACGGTTCGCAAAAAGCAATAAGGGATGTTAATAGATTAGTTTCGTTATATGGAGGAAACGAGAAAGATTGGAAAAAACAATCAGGAAAAATCAAAAGTGAAAAATATATATTTGATATTCATTGGTATGAATATGATTCAAATCAATATGAAGTAAAATTAAAATATAGGAGTGATTCAGAATGAAGCTAAGATATATTGGGGAATCTTTTGGAGTGGACAGCCTTACGAACGGAAAAATTTATGATGCAACAGAAGAATATGGTATGTATCGGGTAATTGATGACAGTGGGGAAGATTACTTGTATTCAATGGATAACCCAGCGCCTTTGGATGGAAGTTCGATTGGTGGGCGATGGGAAATTGTTGAAAAATGAGTTTCGCAGAAAGTTTGTGTCAAGACGAAACCCAAAAATTATAACCAATCTTCCGGATCATTAAAAAAAGGTATAAGACACCTAGAGAAAAAGATAGAGCTGCATAAACTGAAAATAAAAAACCCTGAAAAATATGATGAAGGATGGAGCAATAAGATGGAATCAGAAAAAATAGGACTTATAAGACATTGGAAAAAAGAAATCCAAAATTATAATGAATCAATAAATAATAGAATCGAAGAACTGAAGAAAAGAGGCGAGAAAGATGAATGATTTGGCTTTTCAATATATTGTTGAAAGAATTATAAAAAATGCCGAAGAATCAATAAAAGATGCCAGAAATAATCCGAAAGATGAATATTTTATTGGACATAAGGTTGCTCATTATGAAATACTTGATATAATCAAAACAGAACTTGAAGTTAGAGATGAGAATCTTGAGGAATATGGCCTTAATATAGACCTTGAAAAAAACTTTCTCTAAATGTTCAAGCAGAAAAATGGCCCAACTTATTAATCCGTTATCATCAAAGAAAGGAAAAAGGCAATGATAATTTCGAAGGAACAAAGAAATATATTAAACGAATATATTAAGAATTTGGATGCGCTGGTTGAAAATGATTGTTTGGATCAAATTTTGGAAGAGATTTCTAAACTGCAATTAAAAGAAGGGTTTACGGATGACCAAGAATGGTTAACACCTTTCGGTCTGAAACTCCAGGAGATATATGATGATATATACTTGAAAAATGAAACCGTAGAGTAAAAATTATTTTATTATCAAACAATAACACGAAATGTGCGATGCATTAAAAACGGCATTTTTCCAAAGTGAACAGGGCCGCGGAGAAATCCGCGGCCGGGCCTAAAGCAGATACCAAAATTTAAGGGAACAGGGCTATGGAAAAGACGAAGCGCTTTTTGAATCCTCAAAAGACCTTGCATACGCAATTGCAGCGGAAAATGTCGGCAATAAGTTTTGGAGAAACGGCAAGGTTGATGAAAGGCTTTTTGGAAAAAATGGCATCGTTGACAAGGCAGTTGATATCGAATACAATAGAGCTAACGTATTCAGAGAGAAAGGAGAACGAAGATTTTATATAAAAAAAGAAAGAATAAGGGAAATTGTTGAAAATATGGTTGACCTTATTGATTTCGTATATGATGAAAAATGGGGAAATGTTGAATATATTTATTTTCCCGAGGAAAATAAAACAAAATGTTTACTGTATTTTGATGGCTATGAAATCTGGGTTGAAACAATGGATGAAATTATGAACACTCCTTTTATTGACGGTAAAAGCTTTAATGAGGTGGCAGACGACATTGTATTTTATTGGGGCCAGGAAGAACTTTTTTAAGAATAAGGAGGATAACGACATATTATGACGTTGGAGGAACTGAGAGCACTCATTAAAAGATGCTTTACGACCATTTTTTTTGAATACAAAGGCATAGAGGGTTATGTAAGCCCTTTTCATGACAGCGATATAGACAGCTTTGTATACGTTCTGTTTTATAATAACTCGGATGTAACTGTCTACGACATTGATGATGCTATGAAAACACCATTTATAGAGGGAAAATCGCTTGAAGAAATGATAGACCAGCTTGAGAATTTTGGGTGGTGAAAAAAGGCGCTTTGCCGGCGCCTTTTTGTTTGAAAACGTAAAACACGAAATGTGTTATCAGCTCGAATCAAAAAAACCAACAGTAAGGCGAGGTGCAAAACCATATAATGAAAGGAGAGGATGAAATGGATGTTGAAGAAATTGTAAGGGAGCACCAGCGTATTTTTGACCTTGCAAAATCCAACAAAAAACGAATAGATACTCTTGAAGAAGAACAAAAGGAACTGCGCGAACTTACAAAGGCGGTCACAGAAATGGCCGTTGAACAGAAAAATATGCGCGGCGACCTTGCGGAAATGAAAAACGACGTTAAACAGATAAAAGAAAAACCGGCAAGAAGATGGGACGCTATGGCGGAAAAAGTGCTTAATCTTATAACCGCCGCGGTGGTTGCATGGATGCTGGGACAGATAGGACTTTAAGGAGGAAAAATTATGAACATTATTAAAAATATCAACTGGAAAGTAAGAATGAGAAACCCGGTTTTCTGGATGACGGTTATTCCGGCGGCGGTAAGTTTTGTTTACTGCATGCTGGGTGCTTTCGAGATCGTTCCGGCCCTTGGCGAAAATGCGTTGCTGAATATCGTAAGCTCGGTAATTACCGCCCTTACGACTCTCGGTGTTCTTGTTGATCCGACCACCGCGGGAGTTGGGGATTCTGCCCTCGCTATGACCTATATTGCACCGCGAAAGGACGATATTGGGGAAGAGGTCGTTTTTGAATGAAAGCGATAATCGGCATAGACGCAGGCCACGGAGGGAGTTCCTCCGGAACCTATTCGGTGAACACCGTTTTTGACGGACTTTTTGAAAAGGATTTTGCCCTTGAACAGGCGCTTTTGATAGAACAAAAGCTTTTGAAAAACGGCTTTGGTGTTATTATGACAAGAAGAAGCGACGTGAACCCGGGAACAGTTTCTGAAAGGGCAAAGAAAATGAAGGAGGGAAAAGCGGATTTTGCGCTTTCCATACATTTTAACGGTTTTGGAAGCGAAAGCGCAAACGGCTGCGAGATTTATGTTCCCTATGCGGAAAGAGCGGCGGGGATAGAAACAGGTTTTCGCGGCCTTTTGGAAAAATATTTTCGCCGCAGGGAGCCTTTTGCAAGGAGCAACAGCTACAGCGACAGAAACGTGATTTTTGATAAAAAGCTGAACGCAAAAACAAAAAAATTCGATGCCTTTGACGATGAGAAAGATTATTTCGGATTCATCCGCGACTGCTGGGCAGGAGGAATTTCTGCCGATCTTGTTGAAATTTGTTTTTTGACGAACAAAAATGATTTTGAAACTTACAGAAAAAACAGAGAAGAAATCGCCGACGGAATTGCAAGAAGCATTGTTGAGGCATTTGGCGAAAAATATATATCCGAAAAAACGGAAGAAATTTCTGCCGCAAAACCGCGCATCAAAAGAAAATTTGACGTTATAAACTGAATTATCCGAACAAAATGCGGAACAATAATCACGAGGTGATTATATGGATAATTCTCAGAATAAAAAAACGCCCATTCCGCACCACGGAAGAAAGGTAAACGATTGGGAAACATTGCGCCCCTATGTTGAAGAAGGCGCGCCTCCTCTTGATAACAATATTTCTGAAAAAGGGGAAGAGAATATTAAAATCGACCCCAAATGGGGATTCGGATACAGCGCGGAACTTTCCGGCAACAACTCCACTTTTGATCCGAAAGAGGAATGACAAAAACCCCGTGCTCAAAAAACGAGCACGGGGTTTTATTATGAGCACAGCTTTTAAAAGAAAGGAAAAAAGATGAAAAACGATAAAGATTATTATATGAAAAAGATAGCTCCGCCCCAGAAAGAATACCGTTCCGAAGCGGCAAAAAGAGGAGAAAGGATTTCGCCCACATGGATGCCGGATGACATTGGAACGGAGAATTTTTATAAAAGCGATTCCACGGCCTATTTAAGAAAAATAAATTAAAAACGGGCGGAAAAACCGCCCGTTTTTTTATTTCATATCAATGTCCGATTTGGGAAGGCTCCAGCGATATTTTGCAGCAAGAAGACGAAGAATTATCACAACTGCGGCTCCGCAGTAAATTGCTGCGGCGGAATTAAAAAAGCGCCAGAGAACTATGCAGGCAAGAGCACCGATAAGCGATGCGGTTGCATAAAAATGCTTTACAAAGATATAGGGAGTGTTTCCCGCAAGGGCATCGCGGATAACTCCGCCGCCGATACCGGTTATCATGCCTACAAAAACAAGAAGAAAAACGTTTCTGTGATCCATAAGATATGCGGTTTCTATGCCGACGGCAGTAAAAATTCCAAGACCTATGGAATCCATAATAAGCAATATCTTATCGTATGCCTTTTGGTTTTTAAAAAGAAAACGCCGCACCGCAGGAAAGAATACTATAACGGAAGTTACTATTGCAAAAACGGCATATACGGGATTTTGAAAAGTTGCGGGAGGGGTATTACCGAGGATAAGGTCGCGGATAACTCCTCCGCCGACGGCAGTTATTGTGCCGAGGGTCACAACGCCGAAAATATCCATCTTTTTGGAAAGGCCAACCATTGCACCGGAAACGGCAAAGGCAACGGTACCTATTATTTCAAAGAAAAGAAGAAGCTCTTCCAGCAAGGAAAATCCTCCTTTTTAAACGAGATTTAATTACTGGTTTTTAATCTTTTCAACAAGGGCACGGATGGCGTTTGCTCTGTGGCTTATCTTGTTTTTGATTTCAGGGTCAAGTTCAGCGGTAGTGCAGCCGTATTCCGGAAGATAGAAATAGGGGTCATAGCCAAATCCGTTTTTGCCGGCGCGGTTTTCGGTTATCTCACCGTGGAGGTAACCCTCTGCGGAGATGGTTTTTCCGTCCGGATATACAAGAACAATGGCGCAGGTATAATGGGCTTTGCGGTTTTCTTCATTTTTCATTTTTTCAAGAAGGAGCTGATTGTTTGCTTCATCATCACCGTGGCGGCCGCAAAAACGGGCGGAATAAATGCCCGGAGCTCCGTCAAGAGCGTCAACGCAAATGCCGCTGTCATCCGCAATGGCGCAGCAGCCGGAAATTTCGGCAATTTCTCTTGCTTTTTTCTCTGCATTTTCAAGGAAGGTGGTTCCGTCCTCAATGGTTTCGTGATCGATTCCGGATTCGCGAAGAGAAAGAATATCGTCAAAATATTCGCCGAGTATGGCTTTCATTTCAATAAGTTTATGGGCATTGTTGGATGCAATAATAAGTTTCATGTTTTAAACACCTTTCAGAAAAGTCCGATTATTTTTCCGATTTTTTCAACATTTGCAATTTCTGCGATTTCGGTTATAGGCTTTATTTTGCAGTAATGAGCAATTTACATTCCATTGTGTATATTTAATTTAACATTGACAAAGAGCCTTTGTCAAGGGAGAAAAAAGTCGTTTCGCTCACCTTGAAAGAAAACAAAAGAGTGGTATAATTAAATAAATACCCTTTGAAAAAACAAGGGGCCAAAAGGGGATTTTAAATCCCTATTCTTTGTAAAATGTGAGGTGCTTTTTCATGAAATTCAATGTTGATGAAAAATTTATTGTGGATTGCTTCAGGGATATAGTCAACACCCCGAGCCCCGTAGGATATTATGTAAAAATGAATCCGCTGCTTGAAGAATATGCGGCAAAATTCGGCCATAAAGTGACCTATGACAACAAGAGCACCGCTTATATCACCCTTGAGGGCGAGGATAACTCCAAAACTGTTCTCGTTGGTGCACATCCCGATACGCTTGGAATGGTTGTTCGCACCATTGATGCGGACGGCATGATCCGCGTTCGCCAGCTTGGCGGCGTAAACTACAGCAGCTTTGAGGGCGAAACCGTAACCGTACATACCCGCGACGGAAGAGAATACACCGGTCTTATGACCTGCCAGAGCCATTCCGTCCATGTTTTCGACGATGCGCGCACTCTTCCGAGGGATGAAAACACCATGATAGTCATTCTTGACGAGAAGGTAAAAAGCAAGGAAGACGTAAAAGCCCTCGGTATCCGCCACGGCGATTTTATCTCCGTTGACCCCAGATGCCAGGTTACCGAAAACGGATATATCAAATCCCGTTTTATTGATGACAAAGGCGCCATTGCCTGTGTTTTCGCAATGCTTAAATATCTCAGCGAAAACAATCTTAAACCGAAATACAGAACCATCCTTGCATTCCCCTATTCCGAAGAAATCGGCATGGGAGGCACCTATGTTCCTCCGGAAGTTTCCGAATATGTTGCCATTGATATCGGCCTTATCGGTCCCGGCTATGACGGAAATGAATACGCTGTTTCCATCTGCGCAAAAGATGCGGCGGCGCCCTATGATTTTGAACTTACCAACCGCCTTATCGCATACGCGGAAAAAGCGGAATGTGACTATGAAGTGGATATCTATTACCACTACGGAACCGACGCGACCGGAGCGGTAAGAGCGGGTAACAACCTCAGAGCGGGAACCTTTGGCATGGCGGTATGGTGCAGCCACGGCATGGAAAGAACCCATATTTCCGGCCTTCTCAACACAACAAATCTTCTTCTTGCATACGTTCTTGATATTTGAGAATTTTCTTGTTTTGAAATAATGTGACATAAAAAGACCCCGTGCTCAAAATGAGCACGGGGTTTTGCTTTTTAATTATTTTTTCTGGCCGTAATCCTTGACGGTTACGTTTACCATATATTCAACTTTATCCTGGGGAATGGGTTTCGGGGTGCCGATGCATTTTGCCATGTAATAGATCTGGGAAGACATTTCAAGAATGGTACAGACTTTGAAAGCGGTTTCGATATCTTTGCCAACACCGACTGCGCCGTGGTTTGCGATAAGGCAGGATGCGTCGTTTCCGAGGGTTTTGATTACGTTTTCGGCCATTTCAACAGAACCGGGAAGAGCATATTCGGTGATGCGGACGGGGCTTGCGCCAAGAGCCTGGGCTGCTTCGTCGATTACGGGCGGAATCTCCTCATGGAGAAGAGCAAAAATCTGGGAATAAATGGGGTGGGTATGGATAACCGCGTTTACATCCGGGCGGTTTTTCATAATGCCAAGGTGCATAAGATATTCGATGGTGGGTCTTCTTTCGCCTTCAATGCGGTTTGCGTCAAGGTCCATAACGACTATATCATCTTCGGTAAGAGTATCATAGGGCATACCGGAGGGGGTGAGATAAACATATCCGGTTTCGGGGTCACGGATGCTGATATTGCCCCAGGTTCCAACGGTAAGACCGGAATGGAGCATTCTTTTGCCGGCTTCTATAAGAAAAGCTTTATAGTTCATAAAAAACCTCCTGAAAAAACATTCTTCGGCATTATTATACATTATAAAGAGGTCCTTTGTAAATCAAAAATCAATTATTCTTGAACTTTGGTTTACAGAGATTTAAAATAATAGCAGTATAATAAAAGCGAAAATTAAAATAAGGGAGATTTTGCCTTATGTTCAAAATACTTATTGCGGAGGACGACAGAGAACTTCGCCAACTGTTCCAACACGTTCTTACAAAAAACGGTTATGCGGTAAAAGGCGTTTCCGATGGAAAAGAGGCACTTGATGCCATTGACGGGGATTATTATGACCTTATAATTTCCGATATCATGATGCCGGTTATGGACGGATACGAACTTGTTCGTTCTCTCCGCGATTCCGGAAGCACCATTCCGGTCATGATGATAACCGCGAAGGATGCCTTTGATGATATGCGCCTTGGTTTTATTTCCGGAACGGACGATTTTATGGTAAAACCGGTAAACGTAAATGAAATGGTTTTAAGGGTCGGTGCGCTTTTAAGAAGGGCACAGATGATAAACGAACGCCGCCAGACTGTGGGTTCGACTGTTATGGAATGTGACTCCCTGACGGTAACAACTCCGAAGGAGAGCATGGTCCTTCCCCAAAAAGAATTTATGCTGCTTTATAAAATGGCCTCTTTCCCGGGGAAAATATTTACCCGCCAGCAGCTTATGGACGATATCTGGGGATATGAAAACGAAAGCGATACACATACAGTTGACGTACATATCGGCCGCCTTCGCGAAAGGTTCCGCGATAACCCGGATTTTAAAATCGTGACCATAAGAGGGGTCGGATATAAGGTGGTAAAATCATGAGCGTAAAATCTTCTGCAGAAACAGGAAAAAGCGTTCGCCGGAGCACAAGGCTTTGGTTCACGCTCACCATGATGGCGGAACTTTTGGTTTCGTTTATATTTTCGGTAAGCCTTGCGATGCTTATCGGACATATTTTTGATATAAAAGAAACTATTCTTCTGATAATCTGGCTTGTTATTTTTAACCTTATCATCGGTTATACGGCAACGTTTTATCTTGGAAAAATGTTTTTTGGCCCAATAACAAAACTCAGCAAGGCCATGAACGAGGTATCGAAAGGAAATTTTGATATCCGGCTTGAAACAAAAAGCCCCTTTGGCGAAATAAAGGAAATGTATAATAACTTTAACCTTATGACAAAGGAACTTGGCGCAACGGAGATTTTACAGACGGACTTTGTTTCAAACGTTTCTCATGAATTTAAAACCCCGATCAATGCCATTGAGGGATATGCGACCCTTCTCCAGTGCAACCCTGACTGTTCCCCGGAGGAAGAAGTTTATACCCAAAAGATACTTTTCAATACAAAAAGACTTTCCTCCCTTGTTGGCAATATCCTTCTTCTTTCAAAAGTCGATAACAAGGCCATACAGTCGGATATTAAGAAATACCGCCTTGATGAACAGGTTCGCCAGTCCGTTCTTGCTTTTGAAAGGGAATGGGACGAAAAGGATATCGAACTTGATATCGACCTTGAGGAAACGGAATTTATCGGTAACGAAAATCTTATGTTCCACGTTTGGAACAACCTTATTTCCAATGCAATAAAATTTAATCCCGCCGGCGGACTTTTAAAAATAAGAATGTTCCGTGAAAACGAAAACATAGTCTGTACCGTTGAAGACAGCGGTCCGGGACTTGATGAAAACAGCATCGAGCATCTTTTCGACAGATTCTATCAAAGCGATTCTTCCCATAAAGAAGAGGGAAACGGCCTTGGGCTTGCCCTTGTTAAAAACATTCTTGCCCTTTTCGGCGGAAAGGTTTTTGCAGAAAACCGCCCGGAAGGCGGCGCAAAATTTATCGTAAAACTTTAAAAAATAGGAGCCTTTGCCATAGCAAGGGCTCTTTTTTGCAAAAAAACTAACAAAAAACTATTGACAACTTTATGCATAAATGATATACTGATTAACGGTTAGGGAGTCCTAACTTTTATTACAGCTCCCTGGTTAGCCAAGGCTAACCGATTACTATTTAACAGGTCAGGTGATAAACGTGAATCTTAAGCTTGCTGAAGAAGGCAAAGAATATATCATCAAGGCTATTGAAACCGACGATGAAGAACTCGATGCATTCCTCTTCTCTCTCGGCTGTTACAGCGGCGAGCCGATTACGGTTGTTTCCCACCTTAAAAAAAGCTGCAATGTTGCAATAAAAGACGGCAGATACAACATTGATAACCAGCTTGCGGAAGCAATCATCGTTGAGGATTGATTTTTTGTTAAAAGGCTGCGGCCTTTTCTGCCGTTGGGTTAGCATAGACTAACCTTTTTGAATTTGTTTTATGACATAAAGGAGATTGATTACATGAGAATTGCCCTTACAGGCAACCCCAACAGCGGTAAAACAACAATGTATAATGCCATAACCGGCCGCAACGAAAAAGTCGGCAACTGGGCGGGCGTTACCGTTGAGAAAAAAGAACATCCCATCAAAAAAGCGTTTTATGACGGAACAGAAGAACTTATCGCGGTTGACCTTCCGGGCGCATATTCCATGTCCCCCTTCACTTCTGAAGAAAGCGTTACAAGTGATTATGTAAAAAACGAAAATCCGGACGTTATCATCAACATCGTTGATGCGACCAACCTTTCAAGAAGCCTTTTCTTTACCACCCAGATTCTCGAACTCGGCGTTCCGGTAGTTGTTGCCCTTAATAAAGCGGACGTTAACGCAAAGAAAGAAACCGTTATCGATTCCAGAAAGCTTTCCGAAAAACTCGGATGCCCGGTTATCGATACTGTTTCAACCTCTGCGGAAGGCCTTAAAGAGGTTGTAAAAACCGCCGCGGAACAGTATGGAAAAGGCCAGAAGGCCCCCTATGAACAGGGCGACATCGACCTTACCGATAAAGAGGCTGTTCTTGCGGAGGACAGAAAGCGCTTTGATTTTGTAAACAAAATCGTAAAGGACGTTGAAAAAAGAAAAGTTCTTACAAGCCAGAAAAACGCAGGCGATAAGATTGATGAGCTTCTTACCAACAAATGGCTCGGAATCCCGATCTTTGCTGTTGTAATGACCCTTGTTTTCCTTATTTCCCAGCATGAAAAAGGTCTTGGTGTCATCATTGCGGATATCCTTGTGGGCTGGATAGAAACTTTCCAAGGCTGGGTAGGCGAAATGCTTTCCGGCGCAAGCCCCATTCTTTCCGCGCTTCTTGTTGACGGAATCATCGGCGGCGTTGGCGCGGTTGTCGGTTTCCTCCCCCTTGTTATGGTAATGTATTTCCTCATTGCGCTTCTTGAGGATTGCGGATATATGGCAAGGGCCGCCGTTGTTCTTGACCCGATTTTTAAAAAAGTCGGCCTTTCCGGTAAATCCGTTATTCCCTTTGTAATCACCATCGGATGTGCCGTTCCCGGTGTTATGGCAAGCCGTACCATCAGAAACGAACGCGAAAGAAGAGCCACCGCAATGCTTGCACCCTTTATGCCCTGCGGCGCAAAGATTCCGGTTATTTCCCTTTTTGCCGGCGCATTCTTTGATAATGCGGGCTGGGTAAGCGCACTTATGTATTTTGCGGGAATCGCCCTTATTTTCCTCGGTGCACTTCTTATAAATGCCATTACCGGCTATAAAGCGAAGAAATCCTTCTTCATCATCGAACTTCCGGAATATAAAGTTCCGAGCCTTGGAAGAGCATTCAAATCCATGTGCTCCCGCGGCTGGGCATATATCGTAAAAGCGGCAACCATCATCCTTCTCTGCAACACCGCTGTTCAGATCATGCAGACATTTGACTGGGGCTTCCGGGTTGCGGAAAGCGCGGATGCATCCATCCTCGCTTCCGTTGCAGGACCCTTTGCATACGTTCTTGTTCCGGTAGCCGGAGTACTTTCCTGGGAACTTGCTGCTGCGGCAGTAACCGGCTTTATCGCAAAAGAAAACGTAGTCGGAACCCTTGCAGTATGCTTTGTCGGTCTTGATAACCTTATCGATACCGAAGAACTTGCCCTTATGGAAGGCGCAGGCGCAGAGGTTGCTGGCGTTATGGCTATTACCAAAGCCGCCGCACTTGCATATCTTATGTTCAACCTCTATACTCCTCCCTGCTTTGCGACTATCGGAGCCATGAATGCTGAAATGAAGAGCGCAAAATGGCTCTGGGGCGGAATCGGCCTTCAGTTCGGTGTTGGTTATACTGTTTCTTATCTTGTATATCAGATCGGAACTCTTATTACCGAAGGCACCTTCGGAACCGGATTTGTTCCCGGTCTTGCGGTTGTTCTTGTATTCGCGGCAGTTATAACTTACCTTTGCCTGACGGCTGAAAAAAGAATAAAAAAAGAAAAAAACGCTAAAAAAGCATAAAATATAATAAGCAAATCGAACGAAAGGAACAGTCACCATGGAAAATATCATTGCAATCGTAATAATTGTTCTTATAGTTGGTCTTGCGGGCCTTTATGTTTTTAAAAAGAAGAAAAAAGGCAGCAGATGCATAGGATGCCCCTATGGAGATGAATGCTGTTCAAAAAGTGAAGACGGCTGTTTTTGCAGCCATTCCGATAATAGAGCCTAATGAGAACCTTATGGAAAAACACCGCGGAAATCTTCCGCGGTGTTTTTCTGTGCTTCGATTTGTGGTATAATGTTTTTATAAAAAGGGGGCGGCAATATGGATGAACTGAAAAAGATTTTATTTTCCATGGCGGATGAAAAATACAGGGATTTTCAAAGCGCCCTTATGCCCACCGTTCCAAAGGAGAAAATAATCGGAATAAGAACGCCTCTTCTCAGAAAATTTTCAAAGGAATATTCCAAAACGGAAAAGGCAAAGGAGTTCCTCAAAAATCTTCCCCATGAATATTATGAGGAAAACAATCTTCATGCGTTTTTGCTGGGATATATGACAAATTTTAAAGAATGCGCAAGGGCTGTCACGGATTTTTTGCCATACGTTGATAACTGGGCAACCTGCGATTCAATGTCGCCGAAAGTTTTTAAAAATCATAAGGAAGAACTTTTGGAATATATAAAAATCTGGCTTTCAAAAGATGATATTTATTCCGTCCGCTTCGGAATAAAAATGCTGATGGAGCATTTTCTTGATTCCGATTTTAAAACGGAATATGCAAAAACCGTTGCGGATATAAAATCAGAGGAATATTATGTCCGGATGATGCAGGCTTGGTATTTTGCGACGGCCCTTGCAAAACAGTATGATGCGGTTTTGCCCTTTATTGAGAACCGCCGTCTTGAAAAATGGACCCATAATAAGGCCATTCAAAAATCTATAGAAAGCTACCGAATTACCGAAGAGAAGAAAGAGTATCTTAGAAAACTTAAAATCCCCGGGAAAAAACAAAGCGGAAATAAAAGTTAACAAAATCTGCCTTGCTTTTTTATAAAGGCGGAGTAAAATATTTGTATAAAATGCGAAAGGAGGCGCTTTAATGGATCTTTATTCACCGCTTACGGCGCTTAAAGGCGTTGGCGAAAAAAGACAGAAACTTTATCAGAAGCTTGGAATAAATACCGTCGGCGACCTTCTGGAACATTATCCGAGGGGATATCTCGATCTTACCGGAAGCCTTGCCATAAGGGATGCTTCCGATGAACGACCCTCTGCGGTAAAAGCGGTAGTTACGCAAAAAAGCCAGCCAAAGCTTATCCGCAGGGGCCTTACGGTCTCAAAAGTTAGGGCAACGGATATGGAAAGGGATATCCTTATCACTTTTTTTAACGCAAAATATACCGTTGAAGCCCTCGAAGTCGGAAAAGAATATATCTTTTACGGCGATTTTACAAAGCGCCTTACAGGCGGAGAAATGAATTCACCGGCGGTTATATCCCCGGAGGAAAGCGGCTTTTTGCCCCAGTATCCTTTGACGGAGGGGCTTTCATCAAAAATGGTTTCTGTCCAGATGAAAACCGCCATAGAAAACTGCGGCCACCTTATCAAAGAAACTTTGAGCACCGATATTCTTGAGGAATACGGCCTGTGCTCAAAGGAAGAGGCGATCCGCTCCATTCACTTCCCAAAGGGTCAGGAGGACCTTGAAAAGGCAAAAAAACGCCTCATTTTTGAAGAATTTCTCACCTTTACCCTCGGCATGAGCCTTACAAAAGGAAAAACAAGAACAGCAAGCGGAAATGCGTTTTCTGATTTGAGCACCGATGATTTTGAAAAATCCCTTGGCTTTGAACTGACCGGTGCTCAAAAACGTGTTATTGCGGAATGCAAAAGAGATATGTGCTCAAGCGTTCCCATGAGCCGCCTTATTCAGGGCGACGTTGGAAGCGGAAAAACCGCCGTTGCCGCTTCATGCATGTATTTTGCGGCAAAAAACGGCTTTCAAAGCGCAATGATGGCGCCGACGGAGGTTCTTGCCGCCCAGCATAAAGCAACCCTTGAAAAAATGTTTGCCCCATTCGGAATAAAGGTCGGGCTTCTTACCGGTTCCATGAAGGCATCCGAAAAAGCGGCGGTAAAATCCGCGGTAAAAAGCGGAGAAATAACGATTGTTACCGGAACTCACGCCCTTATTCAGGAGGACGTTGAATTTGAAAATCTCGGTCTTATCATCACCGATGAACAGCATCGCTTTGGTGTTCGCCAGCGAATGGCCCTTGGCAAAAAGGGGCGCTCTCCCCATACGATAGTAATGTCCGCAACTCCTATTCCGAGGACCCTTGCCTTTGTTCTTTACGGTGACCTTGATGTTTCCATTCTTGATGAAATGCCGAAAAACCGCATACCGGTAAAGACGTATCTGGTCGGCCCGGAACTTTCTCAAAGGGCCCTTGGTTTTGTCAGGAATTTTGCAAAAGAGGGAAAACAAAGCTATATCGTCTGCCCGCTGGTGGAGCGGAATGAGGATTCCCTTCCGCTCGAAGCCGCCGCGGATCTTGCGGAACAGATAGCCGGGCAGGAACTTGTTGACTGCAACGTGGGCCTTCTTCACGGAAGAATGAAGCCTGCGGAAAAAGAGAGAGTAATGGAAGCTTTTGCGGAAAACCGCCTTCAGGTACTTGTTTCAACAACGGTAATCGAAGTCGGCGTCGATGTTCCGAATGCAGTCTGCATGGTCATAGAAAATGCTGACCGCTTCGGTCTTTCCCAGCTGCACCAGCTTAGGGGAAGAGTTGGCAGAGGAAAGGAACAGAGCTATTGCATCCTTATTTCCGGCAACAAAAATCCGGAAACAAAGCGCCGCCTTGAGGTAATCGCAAAAACTACCGACGGCTTTAAGGTTGCTGAAGAGGACCTTAAACTTCGCGGTCCCGGCGACTTTTTCGGATATCGCCAGAGCGGCCTTCCGATGCTTAAAATGGCGGATATGATGACGGATATAAAACTCCTCGAACTTGCAAAAAAAGCCGCGGCAGAGATCCTTGAAAAAGATCCGAAGCTTGAAAGAAAGGAATATTCCGTTCTTTCGGCAAATATCCAAAGGCTTCTTGAAGAAACAGCCATGTAAAAATCCGGCATCCGCTTGCCATATAAAGATATAGGTAGTATAATTATATAATTAAGTATTTTTTTCTTAAAAGAAGGAAAAACAATGATCAGAAGCAAAAAAACATCCGAAATGGTAAAAATGGCGCTTTTTATTGCGCTTATAATATTGCTTTCGGTAACGCCATTGGGATATATCCCTTTGGGCGCCGTTAATGCCACAACCATCCAGATGCCTGTTATCATCGGAGCGGTTCTTTTCGGATGGAAAAAAGGCGCTGTTCTCGGCGGTGTTTTCGGGCTTACGAGCCTTATTAAAAACACCCTTCAGCCGAACGCAACCTCCTTTGTTTTTTCTCCGTTTATTCCGGTTTTCGGTGAAGAGAGCGGAAGCCTTTGGGCAATAGTTATCTGCCTTTTGCCGAGGATTATGATAGGCGTTACCGCCGCGGCGGTTTTTGCCGGTCTTTCAAAAATAAAAGTGAATAAAACTTTCGCATCCGCCGCCGCGGGATTCTGCGGTTCCCTTATCAACACGGTTCTTGTTATGGGCGGAATATATCTCTTCTTCGGCGAAAGTTATTCCTCCGCAAAGGATATCGCGTATAACACTCTTATGGCCGCAGTTTCCGCAACCATAACCGGAGCGGGCATAACCGAAGCAGTCGTTTCCGCAGTTGTATGCGGGGCTGTCTGTACGGCACTTTTTAAATATCTTAAACGAAACGGAAACTGAAAAAAGGAGGCAGAGCGTTTTGGCAAAAAAAGAACAGAACGAATTTGAAATAGCCAGAAAAAAACGCCGCAAAAAATTTGCCGCCCAGCGGCAGAGAAAATTTATCGGCGCGGTGCTTGCGCTTATGCTTCTTTGCACCGGGATTTATTTCTTTATCCGTGAGGACGTTGCGGGCATCATTGGCGACAGAATCGCCGCATCATCTTCCGGAGCGGCAGTTATGCCCGTTGATATCTCTGGCCTTACGGTGCTCGATACCTTTACCGTCGGCGAACATATCGGAGTTATGACCGATGCTGTTTATTATCTTTATGCCGAAAACGGAAAACAGCTTTTATCCGAACAGCACGGTTTTGCAAACCCGATAGTTGAAGCCGCAGGAAGAAGATTCCTCATTTATGACCAGGGCGGAAACAAACTTATCGTAAGAATGAGGGATAAAATTCTTTTTGAAAAGGAATTTGAATATAAAATCATAAGCGCGGATATTTCGGAGGACGGTTGGCTTTCCGTAATAACTTCCGCCCAGCGCTATGCTTCCCAGCTCCATGTTTTCGATGCAGGCTATGAGGAAGAGATCTTTACCTGGTCCTCCTCCGATGAATATATCGTTTGCGCAAGTTCCTTTGCGGGCAGCAAAAACGTTGCCGCGGCGGCCCTTTCCGCAAGTGAATCCGGCGAAATGGTAACGACTGTTCATATCTTTACAACAGAAGCCGCCATCGAACTTGCCGCAAAAGAATTTAAAGGCGCATCCGCTCTTAACCTTGAATATGACAGCAACGGGGATATAAAGCTTATCTGCGATACCGTTTCTGCGGTTATCAGCAGGGAGGGCAATGTCCTCGGAAGCTATTATTATAATTCCGTTCCCGCCGCAAGCATCAATATGACCGGAAAAGACGGCGCAGTCGTTATTTTTGACCGTTTTACCGAAGCAAGAGCAACGGACGTTGTCTTCCTCGGCGAAAATTTTGCGGAACCTAAAATCGTTTCCGTAAGCGGAAAATACACCTGCTCTGACGGAAGCGAAAACAATACCGCGGTATATTGTTCCGGCGCCGCAAGCATTTTTGACAATGCCGGAGAACGCACCGCGTATTTTGAATCGGAGCAGGATGCTCTTCTTATCGAACTTGGCAAGGAAAGTCTTTTTGCCGTTACCCGCGACCAGCTTTGTGAAATAAAGGAATGATTTTATTATAAAAACAAAAAAGGAGTGAAAACCCGTCTTTGGATCTTATTGCAATAATCTATGACCTTCTTGCGGTGGTCATTATCATAAACTGCATAGCAAAAGGCGCAAAAAACGGCTTTGCGAAAACCGCGATCCAAACAGTCGGTTATATCTGCTCCATTGTTGCGGCCCTTGTTATAAGCCGCATCTGTGCTTCGATTTTATATACAACCGTTATCCAGCCGGCAGTTGTTTCCAGTATGGAAGCTTCTCTTGCAAACGCGGTGGATACAGAAACTGTTATAAACGGCCTTACCGAGGCGGTCGAAAGTCTTCCGGCTATATCACTTCTTCTTTTTGATTTCAGCGGTGTTGCAGAAAATCTTGTGGCTTCCGTCGGTCTTGATTATGCGGCTATCGCTTCTGCTGTTGAGGAAAGCGTTATAAATCCGGTTGTTGAACCCATTCTTGAAACTTTTATCTTTGCTATCTCGCTGATAATTCTTGTATCTGTTGTTTCCCTTGTTGCGGGCGGTTCAAAGGTTATAAACAAAGTTCCGGTCATCGGCGGAGTCAACAGCTTTTTCGGCGGTGTTTTCGGTATCTTTAACGGTGCTTTGGAGCTTTGTGTTGCCGCGGCGATCCTTCGCTTTGTTATTTCTGCAAATCTTTTTCCGGAATATTTTTCGGAAGAGATTATTTCAAAAACTTATCTCTTTAAATGGATATATTTTGCCCTTTGGGGCGATACTTTCTCCATATAGACCTATGGAGGTAAAATGATGAACAAAAAGATGATGAATATTCCAAATGCAATATCTGTTTTAAGGATAATCCTTGTTCCGGTTTTTGCGGCTATATATCTTGGGGCAAAAACAAATGCGGATTATCTTTTGGCCGGAGCAGTTCTTGCCTTTTCAGGGATTACGGATATGCTCGACGGAAAAATAGCAAGAAGATTCAATATGATAACCGACCTTGGAAAAGTGCTTGATCCCCTTGCGGATAAGCTTACCCAGGGAACGGTATGCGTATGTCTTGCAATAAAACACCCGTCCCTTGCGGTGATACTCGGAATACTTATAGTAAAAGAAGTTCTTATTTTTACAGGCGGTATTTTAATTTATAAGAAAAAAGACTATGTTGTTTCGCCGAACATCTTCGGAAAGATATATACTGCGCTTTTCTTTGTCGTAATGTGTGTTGTTGTTGCATTTCCGCAAACGGAGCCGATTTTAAGATATGTTCTTTTCGGCCTTCTTATATGCAACATCTATACTTTTATAAAATATGTCGGCGACTTTATTAACCTTAATAAAAAACCAAAACCGGATAAAATCTGATGACCGGATTTTTGGAAAACATATATTGATTTTCTCCATGGAGGATTTTTGATGAACAGTATGCTTTGTTCAAGATGCAAAAAAAGAATGGCGGTTGTTTTTGTTACCCGCATGGAGGGTGACAAAACTTTTAACGAGGGACTTTGCCTCCAGTGTGCAAAGGAACTTGGGATAAAACCCGTCGAAGACCTTATGAATAAAATGGGCATTTCCGGAGATGAGCTGGACGCTATCAGCGAACAGATGATGGCCATGGATGAGGAGGGCGACCCCAATTTTGAAATGGGCGGAGCCCAGGCTTTTCCGTTCCTCAACAGCATTTTCGGTGACGGAATGATGCCTTCCGAACAGCCTGCACCTTCTGCGGATGCACCGAAAAACCCAAAGAAAACCGGCAAAAAGGGAAAACAGGAGGAAAAGAAATTTCTTAACCTCTATTGTGAAAACCTTACCGAAAGGGCAAAAAACGGGGGCTTTGACCCAATAATCGGCCGTGACAGAGAAATCGGAAGGGTAGTCCAGATCCTTAACCGCCGCACCAAAAATAACCCCTGCCTTATCGGTGAACCCGGCGTTGGTAAAACCGCCATTGCTGAAGGCATTGCGCAGAAGATAGCTTCCGCAGAAGTTCCCGCAAAGCTTGCCGGAAAAGAGATATGGCGCCTTGACCTAACGGCTCTTGTTGCCGGAACCCAGTTCCGCGGACAGTTTGAGAGCAGGGTAAAGGGCCTTGTTGACGAAGTTAAGCGCGAAGGCAATATCATCCTCTTCATCGACGAGATACATAACCTCGTTGGAACAGGGGATGCCGAAGGTAGCATGAACGCCGCCAACATCCTTAAACCCGCCCTTTCAAGGGGCGAACTCCAGGTAGTTGGCGCAACGACTTTTAACGAATACCGCAAGCATATCGAAAAGGATGCGGCTCTTGAACGCCGCTTCCAGCCCGTTACCGTTGAGGAACCTTCCATTAAGGACAGCATTGAGATCCTTAAAGGTGTTGCACCAAACTATGAAAAATTCCACCATGTAAAAATAAGCGAAGAACTTATCGAAAGCTGCGTCCGACTTTCCGAAAGATATATCACCGACCGCTTCCTTCCCGATAAGGCCATCGACCTTCTTGACGAAGCCTGTTCCTGCAGCGCCCTTGCTAACAAGGAACTTGCGGAATACGAGATAAGCGGACAGAAGCTCCGGGCTGTTCAGGAAAAGATAGAAGCCCTTGAACAGGAAGAAACCATTGATTACGAAGCCCTTGCCACCGCAAAAGCGGAAGCAATGCAGCTTGAAATGGAGCATAACCGCCTTGAGCCCATTGCTCTTGCGGCGGAAGTTAAGCCGAAGGACCTTGCAACCGTAATCGAGCTTTGGACCGGAATCCCCGCAAGCAAGGTGCAGGAAAGCGACCTCAGAAAACTCGGCGAACTTGAGGCCACCCTTAAGCAGCACGTCATCGGCCAGGACGAAGCCTGTAAGCTTGTTGCCGCGGCTGTAAAACGCTCAAGAGTCCAGATTTCCGCACGCCGCCGTCCGGCATCTTTCATATTTGTTGGCCCCACCGGTGTTGGTAAAACGGAGCTTGTAAAAGTTCTTGCAAACGAAATGTTCCAGACCGAAGATCCCCTCATCCGCCTTGATATGTCCGAATTTATGGAAAAACACGCGGTTTCAAGGATCGTAGGTTCTCCTCCCGGTTATGTTGGCTATGATGAAGCCGGCCAGCTTACGGAAAAAGTTCGCAGAAAACCCTATTCCGTAATCCTTTTCGATGAAATCGAAAAAGCCCATCCGGACGTTATGAACATCCTTCTCCAGATTCTCGATGAAGGAAAAATCGCCGACGCCCACGGAAGAACAGTTTCTTTTGCAAATACCGTTATCGTTATGACTTCCAACGCAGGAAGCGAAAATAAGGAAAAAGCCCTTGGCTTTGGAAGGGATTCCTATGCCCTTGAAAAAGATAAGGTGTATAAGGCTCTTGCCCAGTTCCTCCGTCCGGAATTTATCGGAAGAGTTGACGAGATAGTTGTTTTCCATGACCTTACCGTTGAGGATTACGAGCGCATTGCGGCCCTTCGCCTTGATGAACTTCGCATGCCCCTTGCGGAAAAAGGCATAAGCCTTTCCTATGACGATGCTGCTCTTAAAGCTATTGCGAAAAAATCCCATGGAAACAAGGGAGGCGCAAGGGATCTTGTCCGCGTGATCCGCAAGGATATCGAGGATAAAGTCTGTGAACTTATCGTTGACAATGCGGATAAAAAACTTTCCGGAATCGCCGTTTCCGCAGAGGACGGCGTTATAACCGTTAAAGAAAGCTTTAAAACTTTGGAACTTGAAGCATAAAAATAAAAAAGCCCCGTGCTCATTTTGAGCACGGGGCTTTTTGCTTTATTCTTCATCGTCCCAGTCTTCGTATTCCTGGGTTCCGTCAAAGGCAAGACGCATCAAAATTGCGTTTTCCTTCGGGTCGTCATAATAATCTTTTCGGATTCCGCAGAAAACAAATCCGCATTTTTCATAAAGGTTTATTGCACCGAGGTTGCTGGTTCGAACTTCGAGGAAAATGACCTGAGTTTCTTTTTCCCGAACGGTTTTGATAAAATTTTCAATAAGTGCCTTTGCAATTCCGTTGCGGCGGAATTTTGGCAAAACGGCAACGTTAAAAATCTCCGTTTCTCCGGCAATGGTCCTTCCGCCGATGTATCCGGCAAGTTCATCACCGCAGAAAGCGCCGAAAAAATCGGAAAAACGGTTATCCATCTCGGAGGAAAGGGTTGCTTCGCTCCAGGGATGGGAAAAACATTCTTTTTCTATTTCCGAAACGGCAAAGGCATTTTTGGCATCAAGGCGGCAAAGTTCAAAATTCATTTTTCTCTCCACCTTGCATAGTCAAAGTTATGGATGTTTTCGCCGTGGAGATAATAACAGCGGGGAACACGGCGGGAAACAGCGCAGATTATCTCATAGTTGATGGTGCCCGCAAGGGTTGCAACTTCATCAACGGAAACAAAAGCATCTCCGTCCCGGCCGAAAACGGTTACAATATCGCCCTCTTCCGCTTCAGGAATTGCGGAAACGTCCAGCATGGTCTGGTCCATGCATACGCTGCCAACAACGGGGGCGTATTTTCCGCGGACTATCATTCTTCCCTTGTTGGTAAGAAGACGGTGATATCCGTCCGCATAGCCGATGGCGGTGGAAGCTATTTTCGTATCGCTTGGCGCGGTAAAGCGGCGGCCGTAACTTATGCAGCAGCCTTTTTCAAAATCTTTTGTCATACTTACAACGGTGCGAAGTTCCATCGCAGGGCGAAGCTTTATGCGGCAGGTAACTTCCTCGTTGGAGGAGGGATAAAGTCCGTAAAGGATAACGCCCGGACGCACCATATCAAGATGCATCTCAGGATAGCAGAGAACAGCGGCACTGTTGCAGCAATGGCGGATGCCAACATCAATGCCTTCCGCTTTAAGGGCGTCGCATACGCGGCAGAAACGGTCAAACTGGAGCTTTGTATATTCAACGCCGTCCGGGTCTGGTTCGTCCGCGGAAGCAAAATGAGTGAACGCGCCGGTAACTTTTATATTGGGGAGCATGGAAGCTTCCTTCGCCTGTGCAACGGCAACATCAAAATCATTCTCGGAGCATACAAAACCGATGCGGCCCATGCCGGTATCAAATTTAAGATGAACGTCGAGAGTGATACCGAGTTTTTCCGCCTCTGCGGAAAGTTCCTTTGCATAGTGAAGGGAATAGACCGTCTGGGTGATGTTCCATTTTGCAAGGTCGGCAACGCATTCCGCAGGGGTGTTGCCAAAGATAAGAATGGGCTTTGTAACGCCGCTTTCACGGATACCGAGAGCTTCGCCAAGGTTGGAAACGCCGAACCAGTCCGCACCCGCATCCTCAAGAAAAGGCGCAGTCATTCTGTCGCCGTGGCCATAGGCATCCGCTTTAACAACGGCCATGACCATGGCTTTTCCCACATGGGCTTTTATTTTTCTGAAGTTATAGTCGATAGCATCAAGGGAGATATCGACCCAGGTCCTTCTAAGAACCTCACTCTTTGTCATTTTTGTCCCTCCTGTCTTTTATCCACATAAGGATATACAGGCCAATTATATTAAACCCAAGGGAAAAATATAGCAGAACCGTTGAAAAAATGCTTTCGGTGAAAATAAGAAGAATAAGGCAGCCGATAAGGCATATCATGCCCGCAAGGATAAAAATAAGCCCGCGTTTTTTATTTGAAAGCCCTTCCCAAAATCTTATGACTTTGTCCATACTTTTTCCTTTCATCAATCAGGGAATGTAATAGTCGATGATTTCTTTTGCGGCGGCTTTATCATCTTCGGAAAGAAGAAGCATTACAACAAGTTCCCCCGCCTGATAAATTTCGCCCTCAAGGGCGATATCATAGGAATCATATACATCATAGTTGAGGAATTCGTTTATGCGGTCGTCCTTTCTCATTTCAAGAGAATCCATAACATCGTTTGCCTTGCCATCTTTAACATGAAGGATAACAACATCCGCAAGACCGTATTTTCCGTCGGCGGAGCGGACTTCGTGGCTGATTATATTACTAAGGTCAAGGTAAAACTGTTCGGAAAGAACAAGTTCGTCCGTTATTACTTCAACGCTTTCTGCGGTAAGTTCGCTTATATCCAAAGCGGCATAGACCTCATCCGCAACAAAGGAAAGATCAAGCATATCGTAATCATATTCGTTTGGATTGATTTCTTCTTCTGCTTCGTTTTCGCCGGAACAGGAGCAAAGACATAAAACAGCAAGAATAGCGATAAGGGCGGTTATGGCAAAAAATTTCTTTTTCATCAAAAACGCCTCCTTTCATGCAAACTATCATACCCTTTTCCACGCACTTTTTGGTTAACTCTTTGTGAATAATGGGCATAATATGGTATTATAATAAAGTAATTATATATTATTTTCTTCTTTTATACAATATCTATTATATTCCTTTTAAAATTTTCTTAAATAAAAGGATAATTTTTGTTGACAAATCGAAAAGGGTTTGGTATAATAATTCGTGCATTATGCGGATGTAATTCATTGGTAGAATGCCAGCCTTCCAAGCTGGATAGGGGGGTTCGATTCCCCTCATCCGCTCCAACTTGCGCCGTTAGCTCAGCTGGATAGAGCATCTGCCTTCTAAGCAGAGGGCCGGGGGTTCGA
>JAFSDS010000047.1 GCA_017436125.1 Oscillospiraceae bacterium
AGGAGGTAAAATAATGGAAAATGTAAAATATTTATATCATTTAACAACGGACGACGGATTAAAACAAATTCTAAAAGATATGAAAATTAAACCTTTTCATTTTAAATCGGTATTTTTTGGCTCTTGTGTGGAAGATTGTTTATATCTTTCTCCCGCCGGAGGTGCGGAGCGTTTCAATAAAGTTTATTGGGATAAAATGTATTCTAAATATAAAAATAATAGTGCTTTAAATAATCGTTACACTTGGGTAGAAATGAGAAAAGTTTTTCCAGTTTTAAAAATTTCGGTCGAATGGATCGGAGTAATCGTAAAACAAAAAACTTTAGGTCACTATGAATATTTACATAGCGGAGAAGTTCGACTGAAAGAAACTCCGGAAATTATTTATGCTCAAATACAACCGTATAAAATGCTAACCCGTAAATAGTAAAATTATTGGTCTTTCTATTGTTGTTTTATAATGTTTTTAATCGTTTGCACAACAAATTCACAACAAAACGCCTTTTTAAAAAGAAAAAAACCCTCGTAAACGTAGAGTTTACAAGGGTTTTTAAAGATTTGCATATTATCTTTTGGAGAACTGAGGTGCACGACGTGCTTTTTTGAGACCGTATTTTTTACGTTCTTTCATTCTCGGGTCACGAGTAAGGAGACCAGCTTTTTTGAGTGCGGGTCTGAGCTCTTCGTTGTACTGAAGAAGAGCACGGGAAAGGCCGTGGCGGATTGCGCCTGCCTGGCCGGTTACGCCGCCGCCTGCAACGGTGCAAACGATGTCGAATGCGCCGATGGTTTCGGTAAGTTCCATGGGCTGGCGAACGATGAGTTTAAGAGTATCGAGGCCGAAATAATCGTCGATGTCGCGGCCGTTGATGGTGATTGCGCCGGTTCCGTTAGGATAAACGCGAACACGAGCTACAGAGCTTTTTCTTCTACCGGTACCGTAGAAGTAAGGGTTAGAATCATACATGTTTTACGTTCTCCTTTCGATTATTTTACCCAAGCTTCGGGAGCCTGAGCCTGATGTTTGTGGTTTGCGCCAGCATAGATGTGGCAACGGGTAAGGCTTTTTGCGCCAACGCTGTTGTGGGGAAGCATGCCTTTAACAGCAAGTTTCATAGCGAAAGCGGGGTTTTTAGCCATAAGGGTTTTGTAGTTAACCTCTTTGAGGTGGCCTACATAACCGGTGTGATGATAATATTTTTTCTGGATGAGTTTGTTACCGGTGAGAACTGCTTTTTCAGCGTTGATGATTACAACGTAATCGCCGCAGTCAGCATGGGGAGCAAAATCAACTTTATGTTTGCCGCGAAGAAGAACAGCGGCAGTTGCAGCAGTGCGACCGAGGGGTTTGCCTGCAGCGTCAAGAACATACCATTTGCGCTCGATAGTAGCGGCATTCGGCATAGTAGTGGACATAGCGTTTACCTCCGATTTAATTTCCTTATAATATTACTTTCGTTTAAAAGCGACAGTCATTATTATAATTAAAGAAAAGGGCTTTGTCAACAGCTTTTTTGAAAAAATTTAATTTACAAAACAAACTCTTTGATTTTCTTTGTTTTTCTTTTATTTTCTTCGTTTTTCTAACTTTCGATTTTTATAATTTATTTTCTAAGCATTGCAAAAAAGGCTTTATCTATGCGATTTTAAGGTTTTTTGGCTTTACAGCTTATTTTAAAAATGTTATCCTTTTGTGGTATGAAAGGGGGATACCGATGATATATTCCGGATTTATTATAAAAAAAGAACGTCTTGAGAGAAACTGGAGCCAGGAGGGCCTTTGTAAAGGTATCTGCACGGTTTCATATCTTTCAAAAATCGAACAGGGAAAAACCGAAGCTTCGGAAGACATCATTTCCGCACTTTTTAAAAGACTTGGGATAGATTGGGTCATGGATAAAGAAATCCTTTCCGAAGGAGAAAAATTTATCGAGGAATGGTATGATTCTGTTTTTTCGGATGATTATAAAAAAATCGTTTCATGTAATGAGAAATTTGAAAAAGAATTTTCATGCCTTAAAAACAGCCCTTTTGCAATAGATATTTTTCTTTTAAAAAAGTTTACTGAGGATGAAACTTTTCCACTTGACGAAAGACTTGAGTCAAGCATGGATTCCCGCCAACTTTCGCTTCAAAGGCTTTTGGGCGGAAGATTTTCTGAAGCAGAAAAACTGAATCCTTGCGCGCTTATGTATCTGCGTTCCGGATATGCGGATTATGAGAAGGGGGATAATTTTTCTGCCCTTGAAAACCTTCAAAAGGCCTATATTCTTGCTTCGGAGGAAGGAAGGCTAAAAATCATGCTGTTTGCAAAGCTTTTTATAACTAACTGCTACAGCAATATCGGAGATCTTGATTCAATGGAATACCACGGAAGAATTGCAAAAAGGATCGCGCTTGACCTTGGTGAAACCGAATTTGCAGAAACGGTGGATTATAATTATTTTGCAACAAAAATCGAAGTCGGAGATTATTCCGGAGCATACAGCTATTTTTCAAAACTTTCAGAACCTTCCGCACCAAGCCTGCATAAGCTTGCGGTTTGCTGTGAAAAACTCGGTAAAAAAGAAGAGGCTTTTGCCGCACTCGAAAAAGAAAAAACTTCCGCCGCAGAAGGAGAAAAAGCAAAATTTTTTGCTGATAAAGCCTGCGAACTTATAAAATTCCGCCTTGAGCATGAAGATTATCTTTCTGATTCGTATTACGGAAAATTGCTCCTGGATTTCTTCGATTCCTGCAGAAAAGAAATGCCCGCAGGATACGCAAAGTTCCATCTTCCCTGGGTTGTTGAATGGCTTACCGCAAACAGACAATATAAACAGGCATTTGAACTTTTAAGCGATTTTCTTGAAAAATAAATTTAAGCCGCATTTATCCGGTTGTTTTAAGAACAATTTTCTCAAAACAACCGGATTTATTTTGTTTTAATTCCATGATACAATTAATGCGGGAGGTGAAGAAAATGAACAAAAAACTTTGGAATAAAAACTTCACGCTTATAATCATCGCATCAGCGCTTGGCGCCATCGGAGGCGTCGCGGGTAACTTTGCTCTTTCTTTCCTTGTGTTTAACGAAACAAAAAGCACCTTCGCGGCGGCACTGACTGCTGCGCTCTCTTTCGTGCCCGCTTTTATAATCCCGTTTTTTGCCGCGCCATGGATGGACCGCCTTCCGCGCAAACCTTTTTTAATCGGAAGCGATTTTATAAACGGAATCTGTTATGCTGCGGCCGGATTTTATCTTCTAAATTTTGAATTTACTTATATCGGATATCTTTGTTTTTCGCTTCTTATCTCCTGCCTTCAGACTTTTGATGAGCTTGCCTATAACAGCATTTATCCAAACCTTATCCCCGAAGGGTTTGAGCAAAAAGGATATTCCGTTCTCGGAATGCTCTATCCTTTAATCAGGGTTTTAATGATGCCTGTTGCGGCACTTCTCTATGGGTCCATCGGCGTCGGAATGATGCTTATAATTCAAGGGGCACTTTCTGCTATTGCCGCTTTTATTGAAAGCGGAATTCAAATCAATGAGAAAAATCGCCTTAAAGATGAAAAATACACCTTCAGAATGTGGAAGGAAGATATTTTTGAAGCGGCAAGATATCTGAAAAAAGAAAAAGGGCTTATGAGTATCTATTCCTATATGGCTTTTACCAACGGCATTGCAAACGGATATCACCCGCTTCTTGTTGCATTTTTCAGCACCGCCGCAGGAATGACCGCAACAATGTATTCCTTTTTTTCTGCGGCGGAATTTATAGGAAGGACCTTTGGCGGAACTTTTGCATATAAACTTAAAATAAAACCCGAAAAACGTTTTTCCTTTGCTTTTCTTGTTTATATCATCTATGAATTTATGGATATGATCCTGCTTTGGATACCCTATCCTCTTATGCTTGTTAACCGCGGCATCTGCGGATTTCTCGGAATAAACAGCGCAACCATGCGTCAGGCGGCCGTTCAGACTTATATCCCCGATGAACTCCGATCAAGGATAAACGCCTTTGAAAATATGCTCTATTTTTCGGTTTCTGCCGCGCTTGGCCTTGTTGTCGGTGCTCTTGGCGAAGTTTTTGATTACAGAGTTTGCATAACTCTCTGCGGAATATGCACAATGGTTTTCTGCTTGCTCACAATTTTTAAAAACCGCACCGATGTTAAAAAAGTTTATAACCCTGAAAAACAATAAAAAATAAGGGAGGCTCTTTTGGCCTCCCTTTTTATTATTACATTATCTTTTCTCCCGCTATTGCCGGAACAGCGCCGTCTTCGATGGGGCATACATATCCGGATTTTGCTTTTACCGCAAATTCCGCTTTTGCTTTTTCAAGAAGCTCGCCGTCCTCAAAAAGGTCAACGGCGGTTGCGGCGATGACCTTTGCCGCAAGATTCATTCCCTTTTTGGCGATGGTGGATTTACCCATGGAAACAACCTGCCAGCTGTGGCCGGGGATGCCGCTGGTCCAGGTTGCGGTGTTTATCTGAACGGTGGGTGTCTGCCAGCTTACGTCGCCCACGTCGGTGGAACCCGGAAGGGTAACTTCGCTGTGATAAAGGGGCATCAGAAAGTCGTTTTGGGCCTTTTCTCCGCCGTTTGTTTTCTCATCAACAAAGTTTGCGATGTCGGTGCTGAAGTTCGATGCAAAGCCCGGAAGGCCCTCTGTGAGGTATGTTTTCTTGAGTTCTTTTGCAAAGGCAAGCTCCTCTTCCGTATATTCCGGAAGCTCTGTTTCAAGGAAGTTTTTATACATTGCTTTTTCAAGAGCTTCGTTGGTAACAACATCCGCGGTGCCGTCGATAAAGCGGCGTTTAAGGGTTGTACCTGTCATAAGTGCGGCGCCTTTTGCAATATCTTCTACCCTTGCAAGAAGGTTTTTGGCCTTAACAACGGTGTCGGAACGTACCATATAAAGTACCTGGGCGGTGGGCTGAACAACGTTTGGAGAGATGCCGCCGGCATCGGTTATGGAATAGTGGATACGGTCGCTTACGGGCATGTGCTCGCGCAGGAACTGAACGCCGATATTCATAAGCTCAACTGCGTCAAGAGCGCTTCTGCCCATATGGGGACAGCCCGCCGCATGGGCTGCAACACCTTCGAATTTATACTCCACCTGAATACAGGCGAGATAGGAGCCGGAAGTTACCTGGTTGGAATCGTCCGGATGCCAGGTGAGCGCGGCATCAAGATCATAGAAAAGGCCCTTCTGTGCCATAAAAGCTTTACCTGCGCCGCCTTCTTCACCGGGACAGCCATAGAAAATAACTGTTCCGCTTCCATCGTCTTTTTCCTCAAGGTATTTTTTTACCGCATAGGCAGCAGCAAGGGAACCAGCTCCAAGAAGGTTGTGGCCGCAGCCGTGGCCGCTTCCGCCAACAACAAGTTCATCATGGACGGTTTTTCCCGCTTTTTGCGAAAGGCCGGAAAGAGCGTCAAATTCACCAAGGATGCCTATAATGGGTCTTCCGCTTCCGTATGTTCCGGAAAAAGCGGTTTCAACCCCGGCAAGGCCGGTTTCGACTTTAAAACCGAGCTTTGCAAGAAGATTTTTATAAATCTCCGCGGATTTATGTTCTTTAAGAGAAATTTCCGCACATTCCCAAATGGAATCGGAAAGCTCCTCAAAAATCCCCTTGTTTTCGTCTATGTATGCGTAAAGTTCCTTTTTATCCATAAAAAACGCTCCTTTATAAGAAAAAGGGCGACCGCAAAGGTCGCCCACATAAAATCAGTACAATACTTTGCTGAGGAAGTCTTTAGTTCTGGGGTTCTGGGGATGATTGAATACTTCGTCCGGAGTTCCTTCTTCTGCAACGATACCGCCGTCCATGAAAACGACTCTGTCGCTGACTTCTTTTGCAAAGCCCATTTCATGGGTTACGATAACGCTGGTCATTCCGTTTTTAACAAGACCTTTGATAACATCGAGAACCTCGCCAACCATTTCAGGGTCAAGAGCGGAGGTGGGCTCGTCAAAAAGCATAACGTCCGGTTCCATCGCAAGAGCGCGAACTATTGCAAGACGCTGCTTCTGTCCGCCGGAAAGGCTTGTTGCGCTTTCGGAAGCTTTATCCGCAAGACCGACTCTGTTAAGAAGTTCCATAGCCTGTTCATATGCTTCCGCTTTGGATCTTTTCTTTACGATGGTCGGTGCAAGAGTTACGTTTTCAAGAACGGAAAGATGGGGAAAAACGTTAAAATGCTGAAAAACCATGCCCATCTTCTGACGGTGAAGGTCGATATCGATTTTTTCGCTGGTTATATCAACGCCTTCAAAATAGATATGGCCGGAATCGGGTGTTTCAAGCATATTGAGGCAGCGGAGGAAGGTTGATTTTCCGCCGCCGGAAGGTCCGATTATTGAAATAACCTCCTGGGGGGCAACATGTTCATTTATGCCTTTAAGTACCTGAAGGTCGCCAAAGCTTTTATAAAGATCTACAGTCTGAATCATTTGCTGTTGAGTCTCCTTTCATAAGCAAGAACAAGTTTGCTGAGAACGAAGGTCACAGCAAGATAAATAGCGCCGACGATAATGAGAATTTCAAGTGCGAGATAGGTCTGGCCGTTGACTTTGAGGTAGGAAGTCATAAGGTCGCCAATAAAGAAAGTGGATGCCATGGAAGTTTCCTTGGTAATTGCAATAAACTCATTACCGATTGCCGGAAGGATGTTTTTGATAGCCTGGGGCATAACAACTTTCATCATGGTCTGGGTCTTGTTCATACCAAGGGAACGGGCCGCTTCGGTCTGGCCTTTATCAACGGCCTGGATGCCGCTGCGGAAAAGTTCGGAAACATAGGCTGCGCTGTTGCATGCAAGAGCAACGGAAACCCAAAAGAAGTTTCCGGCATCGACGGGAATGATCTTTGGAAGGCCGAAAACAAAAAGATAAAGCTGGAGAAGAAGAGGAGTTCCGCGGATAACTTCAATATAAATAGTGCAGATCCAGCTGAGCGGATTGAATTCTGAAAGCCAGTGGACAAAACCTTTTTTGCTTTTGCTTTTAATAAGACGTTTAAAAGGCTTAAAATTCGACATTCTTCCGAGCGCAATGAATGCACCGAAAATTACGCCGAAGAAAACCGCAATAGCGGAAAGGATAAGGGTATAGCGAAGGCCTTCGAAAATAAATACCTGCCAGTAATCCCTGATAAGTCTTATAATATTTTCTATCATTTATGTTCCTCCAATGGGGTTGTTTTTAAGCGGAAAAGCAGGGCGGGAAGTAAATTCCTGCCCTGCTGTTTTATTTAATGTTATAGGGATTATTCGCCGTCGGTTGCAACGTTACCTTCGTCGTCATAGGAGATGTCTGCTGCGTTCTCGCCTTCTGCAAGAGCAAGAGCCTCTTCATACCAAACATCATAGTAACCTGCTTCATAAGCTTTTGCAAGAAGTTCGTTAACCTGTGCAAGAAGCTCATCGTCTTCTTTGTTAAGAAGGATTACGTTTGCGGTATATTTTGGGTCAACTTCGAAGATGAAGCCGGACATTGCAACGTCATCGGGGTTATTTGCAATGAAAACTTCTGCGTTGCCGGTTGCAAGTGCAAGTGCATCAAAGTCGCCGTTTTTAAGCTGAAGGAATGCGGTGGTAAGGTCGCCTACTTCAACGATTTCGCAGTCTTCGGGAAGCTGGGATTTGCAAAGATCAAGCTGAAGAGAAGCAGTCTGTGCTGCAACTTTAAGTCCGGAGAAATCTGCTGCGGAAGTAAATTTGCCTTCGTTTTCTTTGGTGGTTACGATAACCTGTTCGGTTTCGTTATCGCCTGCATAATAATAATCGGAAAGGTTATAGTTTTCAGCACGCTGTTCGGTCCAGGAGAAACCGGAGATGGACATATCAACGGATTTGGTTTCAACTGCAACCTGGCATGCATTGAAGCTCATAGGAACAATTTCAAGTTCTTTGCCAAGTTCTTCGGCAATGAATTTTGCAAGGGTTACGTCAAAGCCAACATAGGCATCCTGGCCGGATTTGGAAACATCAACAAATTCCATCGGAGCAAAGTCGGGGGAAAGAGCAACTTTAAGGGTTTCTTCATCGGAAGAGCAGCCTGCAAATGCAAAAATCATGCAAGCAACAAGGATAAGGGATACGAGTTTTTTCATTTTAATTACCTCACTAAATTTTTAAAATTTTTTGAAGTCATTGATCATTGGCTATGTCCGTATTATACTCGCATAAATATTCATTGTCAACACCTTTTTATGAATATTTATGCGTTTTTACCTTTTGACTGTAATTATCAACACTTGCCCGGGTGTTTTGTGCATTTTTACCTATATTTTACCGTTTTACACGAAAAATCATCCGTTTTTCGCTTTTAAAACAGTGTTTTGTATATGCAAACAAAAATGTATAAATACACAATTTTGCGTTTTTTACTGAATATGCATCGGTTTTTGTATTAAAATAGGTGGTAAAACCTGTTATCATTATTAAAGAAAAAGCGAAAAAATCCCCTTTTCTCTTTACGGCCTTTTGATTGACAAGCCCGTTTTTCGAATTTATAATTATAAACGTTGCTGGAGGTGTTTTTATGGAATGTATAAAATGCAAAAACGAAATGACCAAAGCAAATCTTATGACCATCGGCGGATTGATTCTTGAATCAAAGACAAATTCGATTTTTGAAACTCCCGAAACAAGCCGCGTTGAAGTTTATGTATGCAGCAAATGCGGATACATTGAATTAAAAGCAACAGATTACAAAAAGTTTTGAGAAAATATGTTAAAAGATTATTTTAAAAAACTCAATCCGGCGATGATCGCCGTTATCTGGTCACTTGCCTGGCCGACCATGCTCGAACAGGCCATGCAGACTGCCGTTCAATACATAGATACCGCCATGGTAGGTTCCCTCGGAACCCAGGCCACCGCCGCAGTCGGTTCAACGAGCACCGTAAACTGGCTCATAGGAAGCAGCATTTCTGCCATGAGCATCGGTTTTCTTGCTTTTATTGCAAAAGCAAGGGGTGCCGGCGATAATAATACAGCAAAAAGAGCCGTGGGACAATCCGTGCTCGCTGTTCTTGTTATGGGCATCTTTTTCACCGTGCTCACCCTTTCGCTGAGCGAAATGGTCCCCGTATGGATGCAGGTCGATGAAAACATCCGCGAAATCGCGGCGCAATATTTCTTTATTTTATATATCCCAATGCTCCCAAGAACCGCAAGCATAATCTTCGGAACGGTTCTCCGAGCATCCGGAGATACAAAAACGCCTATGAAAATCGGCGTTGTTATGAATATCACCAATATCGTGCTCAACTTCCTGCTCATTTATGAAACCCGTGTGCTCAAAATATTCTCCGTCGAGTTTACCGTGTACGGTGCGGGGCTCGGCGTTATAGGTGCCGCTGTTGCCAGTGCAATAGCCTTTACCATCGGCGGCATATTGATAACCATAGTCCTCTGGTGCCATCCGGAACTTTCGCCCAAGGGCCAAAAAATCGTTCCGGATGCGGAAATACTCCGTCCCTGCCTTAAAGTTGCATTTCCGAATATGCTTCAGCGCTTCGGAACATCACTTGGTTTTGTTGCCTTTGCGTCCATGATAAACTCTCTCGGCGATATTTCCACCGCCGCCCATACCATTGCAAATACCGTTGAATCCGCATTCTATATTCCCGGCTTCGGTATGCAGACCGCCGCGGCAACCCTTAACGGAAACGCCTACGGCGCAAGGGATAAACAGCGTATGCACGACCTTGCCAATATGTTCATCCCCATTGAACTTGTTCTCATGGTAATTTCCGGTGCAAGCCTTTTCTTCCTTGCACCGAGCCTTATGGACATTTTTTCCGACAGCCCGGAAGTAATCGGCCTTGGCTCCACGGTTCTCCGCATGGTCGCGATCTCGGAACCTTTCTATGGCTTCTCCATCATCATTGAAGGAATGATGCAGGGCGTTGGCAGAACAAAGGAGCCGTTTATCTATAACCTCATGGGCATGTGGGGCATCCGTATACTCGGCACTTTTATCTTCACCCAACTTCTCGATATGACTCTTGTTGCCGCCTGGGGATGCATGATAGCTCATAACATGTTCCTTTTCTGCATGTTCCTGCGGTGCTTTATCAAAGGAAAATGGAATCCTCTTCTTACCGAAGAAAACGTATAAAACAAAAAACGGCCGCCCTTTTGGGCGGCCTTATTTTTTTATCATTCTTCCGCTCCGTTATGGATGGCGGCAAGATATTTATCAAGATAAACTTTATATGCAACAGCGATTATGGTGTTGCGAAGCATGGTTTTTGTATCGTTGCTGTCCGTTCCGATGGTATCAAGATTTTCCTTTACGCCGAAAACATAGTCCAGCACGTTTTCAAATTCACTGCAGAAATAGTCATAGGCCCTTTTAGGCTCATAGGTATTATGCTGCATTTCAAAAAGAAGACCTATATCTTCCATGGAAAGAACGTTTTTTGCAACAGCCATAAAGAAAAGATAGGCTATCTGTTCCCTGTTATATTGTTTTTTTACCGGGTTTTCAATAAGGCCTTTTTTTACATAGTTGCTGACCATGGAGCCCGTAAGGCTGAAGCTGCCGAGAGGTTCGAGATATTCGGAAATATATTTTACTACCTGTTCAAGATACAGTCCAACGTTCGGAATATCGTTATATCTCGGAAGGGAAAAATCCTTTATGGAGGATTTAATGGTTTCTTTTGTGTTTGAATTCATTTTTTATCACCTTCTGTAAGATATTTTACAACCGATATCCATAATCGTCAAGTAAAATCTTTATAATAAGTTTTTTAATAACTCTTGACAAGGTTTTAATAATGTTATAAAGCGGAGCAGTTTACGGAAAAAGTTTCGTCCGTAAGGGCAAAAATAAGATAGGGCTTTTTTGCGCCGGTATCTTTATATTTTTCAAGCATGGCGATACCGTAAAAAAGGTGGCGCGCCTGGATAACAAGGGCAACAAGAAAAGTCTGTATCGGCGCAAAGGAGCCAAGCAGCATCGAAACCGCAAGAAATTCAAGGCTTCCGCCGAAAATGGTAACCGCCATCAGCATTGGATACAGAAAGCTGAAGCCGGAAACATTCATGTATATTCCGTATGATATTCCGAGGAAAACATACCCCGTCATGACCGGCAGAGTAAAAGGAAAAGCCGCCTTAAATGCAGGCAAAATCTTGTTTTTTATATTTTCGGACATGGTGCTCTCCTTTTTTAAAGGTATAGGCACATTATACTACCTGCGTTTTTTCAATGCAATAAAAATATAAACCGGCTTTTCTCCCGGAACATACAGAAAATTTGCTGCTTTGAAAAAATTAAATTTTTTGTAAATTTTTTAAAAAACAAATGGAAAAAATAAAAAAAGTGGTGCTATAATAAAAAACGTTCTTTTTTAATTTACATTTTATGGTAATAAATGTGAAAAAATACCATTCTTCTTTGAAATAAGGTGATTTGTCCTTGAAAGAAATACAAAAGTATCTTGTTCCGGATTATTTTTCCGATTTTTCCTGCAAGATGGGAAAATGCCGCTCCGCCTGCTGTATCGGCTGGACCATTTCTTTTTCAAGAGAAGATTATTTCCGTCTTGTTTCAATGAACTGCGGAGCAAAATTCCGCAAAAGGCTGGATCTTGCTTTTCATCCGTCAGAAAATCCGACCCCGGAAAAATACGTCGAAATTTCTCCGCGATATGACGGAAACTGTCCTCTCCGTCTTGATGACGGACGCTGCGGAATACATGCGGAATTCGGCGAAGATTATCTTGCTGCGGTCTGCAGACTTTATCCCCGGGGAATACGCAGCGACGGCGGATTTGAATGTTCCTGTGCAAACAGCTGCGAAGCCGTTCTCGAACTTCTTTTTGAGAGAAAAGAACCTATACGGTTTGAAGAAAAGGAGCTTTGTTTTGATATTCCGCCCCACCAAAAAAGATTTTTTCGGTTTGAAACCTTTGGCCATGAACAGGAGATACGCCTCTGGCTTATAAAACAGATGCAGAACAGAAAACTTCCCCTGCCCCAAAGGCTTATGATGCTTGGCTTAAGCCTTAAAGAAATTGAAGATTCCATCGCAGCAAAAGATGAAGAACGGCTTAAAAGAATAATCTCCTTCCCTCCGACAGAAATTTCAAAACCTCCGGTGATTTTTCAGAAGCATCTTGAATTCGGCCTTAAAACCGCAAGGTCGCTTTTAAAGCTTATGGACGACAGAAGCGCGAGCATCCGTTCCTTTGGCGAAGAGGCCCTTGAATATTTCGGGACCGGAGAAAAGGCCCTTGGCCGCTATCTTTCTGCGAAAGAGGTTTTTGAGAAAAAATTTCCCGAATGGGAAATATGGTTTGAACATATGCTTGTAAACCATATGTTTTTTGAACAGTTTCCTTTTCAAAGCCGACCGGAAAGCTTTTGGAACGAATTTGTCGGTCTTTGTGCGATATATACCCTTCTTCGTTTTCTTTCTGTGGGCTGGATGGCAAAACGTGAAAACAAAGAAGATTTTGTCGATGCGGCGGCCGCGGCATTCAGGCTTATTGACCATACGGAGTTTGAACGGTATTCTTCCCAGATACTTCGTTCATTGGGATGCACCGACCCGCAGAAGATTTATGACCTTATAACCCTTTGATTTTTCTCTTTATAAAAGATCCGTCGTCGTTTTCTGCCGCTGGACTATTTTCTCTCTTTGGAGTATAATTTATCCATCGCTGAAAGAGGTGAAAATATGGAATATAAATATATTTCAAACGATATAAAGGAAAGCATAATCGAAACAGTCCACCGCATCCACCGCAACCCGGAACTCAGCCATAAGGAGTTTATGACCACAAAGCTCATAGCAAAAGCCCTTGAAGAAATGGATATAGAACTTCCAAACTGCCAGCCCGAAACCGGTGTTCTTGGCCTTCTTTGCGGAAAAAATCCCGGCCCTACCATTGCGATAAGAGCTGATATCGATGCTCTTCCCATCGACGAAGTTCCGGAGCACGAGATCCGCTCCGAAAACCAAAACGTGATGCACGCCTGCGGCCACGATTTTCATACTTCCGCACTTCTTGGTGCGGCAATGGCTCTTGGCAGAATGCGCGATGAACTTTCCGGAAATATCCTTTTTGTTTTTCAGCCTGCTGAAGAAAAAGGCAGCGGCGCAAACGCCGTAATTTCCACCGGCATTTTTGAACAGTATAAGCCGGATGCTTTTTTCTCCCTCCATGTAAAGCCGGATATTCCAAAAGGAAAAATCGGCATAAGAAAAGGCCCCATCATGGCTGCTATGTGTACCTTTGGCATCCGCATTATCGGAAAAGGCGGACACGGCGCAACCCCTCATCTTGCAACGGATCCGATAATCGCCGCAGCTCATGTTGTGGATGCTCTTCAGTGCATACGTTCCCGCCGCACTGACCCGGCGCAGCCTTTTACCCTTTCCATTTGTTCCATACACGGCGGCAGCGCCTGCAACATCATTCCCGATGATGTTTATATGGAAGGCACCTTCCGCTGCGCTTTGGATTCCCATAAAGATTCCGTAAAAAATCAAATTACTGAAATTTGCACATCCGTTGCAAAAGCCCATGGCTGCACCGCAGAATGTAAATTTATCAAGGAAGCCCCTCCCCTTGTTAACGACGAAAAACTTTCAAAGCTTGCATATAAAGCATCCGCAACCCTTTTCGGAGAAGAAAATCTTCTTGTTCAGGATTTCTGGATGGCATCGGAGGACTTCAGCTTTTACAGAGATATCGCGCCGATTTTCATGTATCATGTCGGCGTTGGAAAAGAGGACGGTTCTTCTCCAAGCCTTCATAACCCCGGCTTTTTTGCTCCGGATGAAACCGCTCCTCTTTGCGCGGAACTTCTTGCCGGAACAGCGGTTGAAGCGCTTAAAAACGATTTTGCAAACTGAATATTGATTATAATAATAAAGCCCGAAGGCACTTGATTTCAAATGTCCTTTGGGCTTTTTTGTTTTTGTTTTAACCTGCGTTATTCAATTTTGGAATACAAATTCATTTTGTAAAACGAAGTATTGACATTCATTATACAGCTGTGTATAATGAAGCCAGAACAGCTATACAACTGTATAATACATCCTGCAGGAGGATTTTATCATGGCAAAAAGCACAAGACTCGGCGACGGCGAACTGGAAGTTATGCAGGCGATTTGGGAAGCAAAGGAGCCCGTTTCCGCCGGAAGTATTCTCGATAAAGTTAAAGAAAAACGCACCTGGGGACTTTCCACCCTTATGACCGTCCTCGGAAGGCTTATTGAAAAAGGCTATCTTTCCGTTGATAAAACCAGCGGAACAAATATCTACACCCCGGTTGTTTCCGAAAAAGATTACAAAAACAAGGAAGGCCGCTCCTTTCTTGAAAAAGTTTACGGAAATTCCCTTTCCGCATTCGTTGCTTCTCTTTATGACGGCGGAAATATCAAAAATGAGGAACTGGAGGAGCTTCAAAAATTTATTGAAAGCGCAAAAAAGGAGGAATAAGCGATGAAGGAAATTTTTCTTGATTTTCTCGAAGTTTCCGCCTCGATGGCGGTCATAATCGCCGTTATATTCCTCTTTTCTTCCGTAATAGACAAAAAATTCAGCGCAAAATGGAAATACTGGATCTGGCTTTTTATTGCCGCAAGGCTTCTTATTCCGTTCAGCCCGGATTTTGAAATCACGGAACAAAAAATGGAACTTTCCGTTCCGGATAAGGTCGTTTATTACAACGCAGAACTTGTTCCGGGCGAACCTGTTCCAAGCATACCGGCCACTGTTGTAACTCCTTCCGGAGCGATTTCCGTTATGACTTCGCCGGATCCGATGATCAAAGAGGAAACAAGAATGACCGTTCTTGATATTTTCGGAATCATCTGGGCGGCGGGAAGCGGAATTTTTATAATATGGTATATCGGCGGATATTTTTATTTTAAAAACAAGCAGCTTAAAAATTCATATCCCGCAAGCGGCAAAGCAAAAAAAGCCGTGCTCAAAATCAAAAACGAGCTTGGGATAAAAAGCGATTTTGATGCCCTTGTTTCAGAAAACGTAACAAGCCCCATGGTAATGGGTTTTATAAAGCCAAAAGTTATTCTTCCGGCGGAAGAATTTGAGCACGAGGAGCTTTCCCTCATTCTCCGGCACGAACTTACCCATTACAAAAGGCACGATACCCTTTATAAAGCGCTTTTGCTTTTTGTAAACGCGCTCCATTGGTTCAACCCAATGGTCTGGGTAATGCGTAATCTTGCGGGAACGGACCTTGAACTTTCCTGTGATTCCTCCGTAATCGGCGAAACGAGCATGGACGCCCGCATTAAATACAGCAAAACCATCCTTGCCTGTGTTCATAAGGAAAGAACCGCCTGCACCGTTTTTTCGACCCATTTTTACGGCGGCGCAAAAACCCTTAAAAAGCGCTTTGAAAATATTTTGAGCACTGAAAAACGCAAAAACGGAGTTATTGCTTTTGGCTGCGTGCTCATGCTCACCGCTATTATGGGCGGGCTTATTGCCTGCAGCGCGGTTTACGGCGAACCTTCTGAAAACGAGATAAAGGAGCTTCTTCAAAAGGCGGATTTTGTTTATCAGCGAAATAATTACAGCCTTTTTGAAACAAGGAACAACACAGTCATTTTCAGCGAAAACAACGCTTATATTCTCGTTAACGATTACGATTCCGTTGTTAGGGAGATTTTTACCGAAAAGGAAATCAAAGAACTTGAAGCAACCGGAACAAAGGACGGCCTTCCCATTTATCTTAAACTTGACGGAAAAGTTTATAAACTCCGGGGCGAAAACCCAAATCTTGTAACTTCAGGCACACATTACGGAATATTCCATTGGATAAAGCTTGTTTCCATCGAGGGAAACCGCTTTACCTATGATGTTTGCCATTCCGGAACGGAACTTGTTGTAACAAGAAGCAGAATCGTTATAGTTAACAAAAGCGGAAAATTCCTAATTGATGAGTTTGACAGCCACATGGACTATATAATAACCGAAGATCTTTTCGAAATCGGCGAGGAAATGAGAGAAATTTCCTCCGATGCAAAAGAGGAATTTGCCGTTAATAACGAAAAGGTTTCCGCTTTCCTCAAAAACTATCCGGACCCGCTCATAAAGATACCCAATCTTTCAACTGCTTCACCGAAGCGTATTTCACCCGAAGATGCAAAGAATAACGAGGAGCGCGAGATCCTTGAATTCCTCTATACATATTACAGCACCTTTGCCACCCTTGAGGAGCCGGATTTTTCCGGTTTCCAAGGTGGCGGCGGTGATTTTACCGCCACAGAGCAGGTTCTTCGCTGCAGCGCGGCAAAACAAAGGCTCAATAAAACCTTCTGGAAGGATTTTGAACTTGATGTGGAGGTTCTTTCCCGAAGAGGAAAAGCCTATTTCGGAATGACCAGCTTCGAAATAAAATGCGGATATTCCGCGACGGATAATTACGGAAATACCGTTTTTGGAACGGATTACTGGGATATCGAACTTGCATCAAAGGTTTCTTCAAATCTTGCCTATATGAAAACCTTTGCTCCAAGCACAAAATATCAGAGCGAAAGCGGATATATTGAAACTTTAAACGAACTTATCGAAACCGCAAACAGTTTTCCGGAACTTAAATGGGATTACAGAAAACTTGCGGATTATATGATCGTGGAATATTATCTCGGTATCCGCCCGGTAAAATAATTTTTAAAATTTTGCAGCGGTTCCATTATAAAATCACACTTATTAATTAAAGGCCCTTTGTTTTTATGGATTCTCTTACAGAAAAGAGGTTTGATATATGCTTAAAATTGCTTTCCGCGGACTTTTGGGAAAGAAAAAAGATACTCTTCTTCTATGGAGTGTTGTTGCCCTTGCGTTTGTTTTTCTTGTTCTTTCAACAACGCTTATCGTTTCTCTTAATGAAACCGATTCTCACCAAAGGATCTCCACCTACGGAAGCTGGCAGATAATGGACTCCGATATTCCGGACGCAGAAGCAGAGGATTTTTCCTCCCTCGGTGAAAAATCCGCCGTCCTTCCGATGATAAAAGTTAAAGGCGCGGATTATTTTGCCGGTGACAACGAATATTATTTCAGCGTTCTGAGCGAGGACCTTGCGGAGCTTGGAAGCTTTAAACTTAAAGAAGGCCGCTGGCCCGAAAGCGGCGACGAAGTCGTTCTTGAATACGCAAGGCTAACCGCTCTCGGTCTTGAAGTCGGCGATACTTTCACCGTTGCGTCAACCGTTTACCTCCCTTTCGATGAAGAAAAAATTGCCGAACAGAGAGCAAAAAGGGATGAATATATCGAACTTGCCAATCAGGCGAGAATCGAGCGGAATCTTGAAATTTTCAGAACCGGAACATGGGAACTCTATACAGGGATCGAATATACCCGCTGGGATGCCCCGCTGCATTTAAGGTTCTTTGCGGAATATACCCTCGGCGAGGGAAAAGGTTATACCCGGGCTTTTGCGGATGAGGAAAACCCGGAAGGAAGATATATTCCCCTTGAGGAAATGACCGATGAAGAATTTCTTAAAGTTATTACCTATTATTTTGATATTTTCGGAAATTACGAACTGGATATCACTCCTTATATGACCGAAGAGGAAAAAGAAACCTGGCCTTCCTATATAAACGACCTTATGGGGTATAAGGATATGAACATAAGGGTTTCGCAGGAAAAAAGCCTTTATTCCGATTTTGACCCATATATTGAAATGGCAAACACCACCGACCTTACCGTTATAATCCCGAAAAAATATACGGTCTGCGGCGTTATGGAAACATATTCCGACCGTTGGGACAGCGGAAAGCTCGACCTTCCCTGCGGATTTGTCCTTCCGGAAAGCTATAATGATTTTATAAACGCGCAAAAAACCGTTATTGAAAAATATCCGGATTTCGGCTTTGTGGAATACGGAAATATGGCGCTGCTCTTTTCCGAAAACAAGGAAGAACTTTACGAAAACATAAACGGTTATCTTGATAAAACCGACCCGCTCTTTAATGTTAACAACAGCGTTGTTTTCTATTGGGACGAGCAAAACGGAGAAACTTTTGATTCAAGATTCCTTCTGGGATTCTGCCTTCTTGATGAAGCGGAAGATAGGCTTATCCCTATGGATTCCGTTTTTGTTCCGAAAAACATCGAAAACCCGGAAGAATATGCAAAAGAAACTCTTTCCCGTCAGCATGCGGAACAGTACTATATCCCGGCGGAAAGTTTTTCTCTTGAAAACAGCGGAAAGCGGATTTCCGTCCCTTATTTTGAGGACGATTATATTATGGTGACCCTTCCGGAACTTTTCGGCGGAAATGTTATTTTTGAATATGAGGGCGAAAGCTATAAAATTCCTTTCGAGGATTTTATCGAAAACGATTTTTCCGTTGCGGGAATGAAGGTCACCAGTTCGAATCATATTTTCGCATTTGGTGAAAATGAGCAGTATGATTATGATGAACTTCGAAGCAACCGTTTTGCATATCCCTCCTCCTCCGAAGGAAGCGGAAAAGTTCTTGTTCTTGTCACTCTTATTCTTTTTGTAACAACGGTCTGTTCCGTTTTCCAGATTTTCTTTACCCAGGTGCGCAAAAGAATGCGCCGCATTATTCTTATGAAGTCCATCGGCGCGGAAAACAAGCAGATAGCAAAAATGTATTTCTGGGAATTTTTCATTTTCTGGATCTTTGCTTTGCCCATCGGAATAATCTTTGGCCTTGGGGGTGCGCTTGTTTCAACCTCCGTTCTTGAAAAAATCCAGAGCAGGGAAATTATATTTTCCGTTGACCCGGCGGTTTTTGCTCTTTCCCTTGCGGCAGGAACCCTTGCGCTCATCCTCGGAATGCTTATTCCGGTAATCATGGCCGTTGGCGTTCCCCTTACCGGAAGGACCACTCATAAAAAGCCCCTTGCTCCGCCAAAGAAAGAAGTTCGCCAAAACTTCCTCAACGTAACAATAAGAGGACTTTTCGCCAACAGAAGCAAAACTTTCGGCAATGCGGCCCTTTGCATTTTTATGGCGCTTATTATGACACTTTGCATTTTTATCGGTTCCCGTTTTATGACGCCCTATCGCGAGGCTGTTCAAAGGGACGGCAAGCCGGAATATCTTCTCCAAAGCCCCTTTGCCATGTCGAGCCGCCAGCTTGATGAATACATGGTGCAAATAGATGAACTCGGAATCTGCGATTCCGTTTCTGTTTTCCGCTATTGCGGCGAAGCTCTCATCCCGCTGAATACTGCACCGGAAAGCAAGCTGCTCCAAACCGCGTTTCCGGAAAGTGCTCTTTCCGTTTTCAGCCATTCCGGCGTTAGCGGATATCCAGTTTCGCTCTATTCCCTCAATTCCGAAAGCGAACTTTTCTCTAAACTGCAAACCGCCGTTACCGACGGAAAACTTGATGCGGAAAAATTCGATTCCGGTGAAGAAATTCTTCTTCTTGTTCCGCTTTATAAAGAAACAAAACCGAAGGAAGGTTCCGAAGGCCTTTCCGGCTGGGAAAATCTTTCGGAACTCGGAATTGAAACAAGTTATTATAAGGAATACAGAAATATTTATGAACATGATCCGGCAGCAGAAGCCGGAAAGGAAATCACCGTTGCGGCGGAAACCCGTTCCCCGAAGGAAACTTATTATTCATACGAATATATGCAGCATGATTATAAAATCGGCGCCGTGATTTATTACTTCCCGGAGGAAGGAATATGGCCTCTTGGTGCAAACGGTGAAGGGTATCAGATAGTCTGTTCAGAAAAGGCGATGACAAAGATACTTTTCGAAGCCTACCGCACAAGATCGACGGATGAACTTCGTGCCCTTGAAATTATGAATATGGCAAGCGGCTATGGCACCACGAATTTTTATATCAATGCAAAAGAGGATGTTTCCCGCGAGGATGCGGATACCGCTCTTTTAATCTTCAGCCGCGCAAACTACATGGACATAGAGTTTTACCATGAAAGCAGCCAGAAGCTGCTCAATGACGCAGTTAACAATATTCTGCTTACCTGTCTTCTTGGGCTGACGGCTGTGCTCATCGCGCTGATGATTTTCGCAAACACCATTTCTTCGGATATCGAGCAGGAAAGGAACAAAATAGGAATTCTGCAGTCCCTTGGCGTAAGCAATAAACAGCTGATAAAGCGCCAGCTCTATATCGGACTTGCCGTTTCCGGCGCAGCCGTTTTTGCTGCGAATGTTCTTCTTTGGGGATTCATCGCGCTCTATGCTCTTCTCTCCGATGCGGTGCTCGGAAACCTTCTCTGGGGATATCCATGGCTTCTCCATATCGGCGCATGTATCTTCCTTGCGGCAATAATCACCGCGCTCTATGTTGCTCCCATGCACGGCATCCGCCGCTATCTCCCCATCGAAAACATCAAAACCAGAAAGTGAGGTCGGAACAATGGAGATTTTAAGAACCGAAGGCCTTTATAAAACATATAACGAAGGCAG
>JAFSDS010000048.1 GCA_017436125.1 Oscillospiraceae bacterium
CGTAACGTTTTTCTTTCGGAAGTTTGATAACTTCGGTAAAATATTCCCCTGCCCACGGAATAACTTCTTTTTTGAAGTAGTTTCCGAAGGAGAAGTTGCCGAGCATTTCAAAATAAGTGCCGTGGCGGTCATCCTTACCTACGTTGTCGATATCGGGGGTACGGATGCATTTCTGGCAGGTGGTTACTCTGTGGCAGGGAGGTTCTTCCTGGCCAAGGAACCATTTTTTCATCGGTGCCATACCGGAGTTGATAAGAAGAAGGCTCTTATCGTCTTTGGGGAGAAGCGGAAAGCTCGGAAGTCTTTTGTGACCCTTGCTTTCAAAAAAGCTGAGGAAGCTTTCGCGGATGTCATTAACGCCCATCCATTCCATTGGTATATCATTCCTTTCAATTAAGTAACGTGTTTATCGGGGGAACCGGCGGAAAATAAAAAAAGCCTCCATCCCTGCCATAAAAATGACATTGGGACGAAGACATCTCCGTGGTACCACCCAAATTGCCGCAAAAAGCGGCCGCTTTGAAAACCCCGATAACGGAAGGTATCCGCCGGAATCTCTTCCGGAAGCTCCGGGGCGGCCTTCGGAATCGCTTTTCAAAACCTTTCTTTCAGCTGGTGAAAGGCTCTCTGTCTTTGCGCGTTTTCCGGTTATTCCCATCAAAGCTTAATTATATTATATAATTATAACAGGTCAATTATAAACGATTGCATAAAGCTTTGTCAAGCGAAAGAACAAATTATTATAAGGCCCATTCCGAACTTTTCAGCAATGTTTTGCGCGGTATCGGGATTTTTCTGTGTTTGTTGCAAAAAAGCGGTTTTACTGCTATATTATAATAAGAGCAATAAACCTGAATCTGCAAAGGAGAACATATATGAAATACAAAGGAACGCTTATTGTTGTTAAAGATTGTAACCGCGCGTTAAAGTTCTATAGTGATATGTTTGGGTTTCAGCTGCTTAAAAACAACGACGGTAATATGGAACTGACGAATAATTTATATTTACAGGAATCGGGGTACTGGGAACAGTTCATAAAAAGAAATGTAACCCCAAACAGTAATCAGGCGGAGCTTTATTTTGAAGAGCCGGATATAGAACAATTTGCGGAGCGTCTGGAAACACTTTACCCTGAAATCGAGTATGTCAATCGCCTGATGACACACAGTTGGGGACAAAAAGTGGTCAGATTTTATGATCTGGACGGAAATCTGATCGAAGTTGGAACACCTGTATAACTCAGTTTTGTAAATTTCAATATAGCAAAGAATTTAAAGAGGCTTAAAAAGCCTCTTTTTTGTTTCCGGGAATTTTTCCTTTCCTTTTTGCATAGGCTTGTACCAAAAAAAGAAAGGAAAAAATAAAAAATGATGCTTAAATTTCGTGCGGCTGTGATAGCGTTTACCCTTGCGGCAATGTTCATGATACCTCTTTCGGCTATTCCGAAAGATGCGGAAAAACCTAAAACAGAAAAAGAAGAAATTTCTTCCTCATCATCCTCTTCGGAAATAGGAAAAGCGGAGTTTTTAACGGAGGAAAAGGAAGAAAACTTCTTCCGCATTTTCGATATCGAAAGCGAGGAAATCATAAATGTTTCATACGAAGATTATGTAAAAGGCGCCATAGCGTCGGAAATGGGTGCGGATTTTGAATTTGAGGCTCTTGTTGCCCAGGGTGTTGCGGCATTCAGCTGCGGACTTTATCAAAAAAACGCTCATCTTGCGGCGGACTATGATTTTTCCGCCGCACCGGATAAAAAGCTTGGATATATGACCGAAGAAAAAGCAAGGGATGTTTACGGATCCGCCTTTGATGAAAAATGGGCTGTGATATCTTCCGCGGCGGAAAAAGCCATGGAATATGTGGTCATTTATGACGGTGAACCGGCCCTTACCGCATACCACGCCGCATCGAACGGAAGAACCGAAAGTGCGGAAAACGTCTGGGGAGGAAAGGTCCCCTATCTTGTTTCTGTGAAAAGTCCCGGGGATGCCTTCTGGGAATATTACGAAAGCGAAGTGACGGTGGATGAAAAAACGGTGCTCGAAAAGCTGAACAAAAACGGAGCGGGTCTTTCCGGTGCGTATCAGGAGCAATGGTTCGAGGGCGCGGTGCTCACCGAGGCGGGTTACGTTGATTACATAGAAATCGGCGGAGCAACTTTTTCCGGTGAAAGGATAAGAAGCCTTTTTGGTCTTCGTTCCGCTTCTTTCAGCGTAAAATACCGGGAAGGGGAGTTCGTTTTTGCCGTTCAGGGTTATGGCCACGGTGTCGGACTTTCGCAGATAGGAGCAAATTATATGGCAAAAGAGGGTTTTGATTTTAAAAGAATACTTGCCCACTATTATCCGGGGACGGAAATAGTAAAATATAAAAATTTAACCAAAAATGCATAATATTCTGCAAAAATTTGCAAGAATGTTGAAAAAAATAACAGCTTCTTCTTAATGCCTTGACTTATTTTTATATTGTGATAGAATATTATCTGTTCGGTTCTTTTTTATGAGTGAAAGGCGTTTTATATGAGCAAAGGCGAAAAATCCATCGAAACCATGGCGGACGATATCCGCAGGGGAGAATATGACGATTTTGGAAAACTTTTAAATCTTTGCGCCTATATCCCGAAGGAAATTTTTACCGAAGCGTTAAAATTCGGCTATGAAAAAGAGGATATCTATCAGGAATCCGTTATAGCTTTTCTTCATGCGCTTAAAAGTTTTGATAAAAACAAAGGCACGGGATTCCGAACTTATGCATCTGTATGTATAAAAAATCATATAGTTTCGCTTATCCGAAGCGGGAACCGGGTAAAAAGCCGGGCCATGATCGACTATGTTCCCATAGATGATATCGATATCTTGTCCGAAAAAGGACCGGAATCCGAATGGATAGAAAAAGAAGCTTTTTATGACATAAAAAAACGTATTGCGAACGTTCTTTCCGATTTTGAATTTGAGGTATTGAAGCTTTATCTTGCCGGATATTCATATCGTAAGATCGGCGAAAAGCTTTGCAAAACGGAAAAATCTGTTTCAAACGCTCTTTCCCGAATTCGCAAAAAACTCCGAAGCAGCGGTGCTTTGGAAAAATAATTATTTTTGGTATGCGGCCTTTTGGCTGGATATACGAATGCTCCGTGGCAATCAGGCAACGTCTCTTTTTTAAGCGGTTGTGGTGAACCAAGGGCAAATACATTTATTCAAAAAGAAGAGGTAAAAACATGTACGAAGACAAAACCTTAGTGTGCAAAGAATGCGGAAAAGAATTCACCTTCACCGCAGGAGAACAGGAATTCTATGCAGAACGCGGATTTGTAAATGAACCCCAGCGCTGCAAAGAATGCCGCGATGCACGCAAGAACAAAATCAAAACCCAGAAAGAGATGTATACCACCACCTGCGCAGCTTGCGGATGCGAAGCAAAAGTTCCTTTCAAACCCAGAGAAGATCGCCCTGTATATTGCAGCGAATGCTTCGCAAAAATGAAAAACGAAGAATAATTACTGAGTTTTCAGATCAATAAAAATCCCCGGCCAAATGGCCGGGGATTTTTTTGTTTATCCAACATATTCGAGTTTTGAAAAATCTATTCCGGAAGAAAATTTTGCCGCGCTGTATGCGAAAAGGACCTGGTCATAATCCGCCGTTTTAACTTCGGAAAGCAGTTTTTCATCCGCAAGGTCAAGATGAACAAAAGTTATTTTTCCGTAGTTTGAAACAAGGAATGGGATCCAGCTTTTTGCGGTTTCATCACCAAAAATAAGAATGGAAGCTTTTTCTTCGGCATTTTCACGCCGGGTTATGTTCATAACCGGGGATATTCCCCCAAGGATCATATCCGTTTTATCGTCATAGGTATCTTCGTTATAAATAAAAAGGTTGTTTATAACTTTTATGCGTTTTCCTCCGCTGTAATGCTCAACGAGATATCCGCCTTTTTCTCCGGTATATTCATAGAGGGAAACATAGTCGGAATTTGCATAGGGACGGAAGAAATCCGTTGCAAGGCTTCCGTAAAATCCGTGAGCGGCGTATGCTGCGGAAAATGAATCCATGGTGTTCTGCTTTATACCAAGGCGGCTGCAAAGTTCGCCGTAAATATAATATCCGCCGAGGGATGTGGGCATATCCTCGGTATGATAATAAATGTATTCGCCTCTTCGGTCATAAAGGGTCTGATAAACGTCCGCAGTGCGAACTCCGCCGTCAAACTGGGAATACATCTGGCTTATCATATAGCGCTGGTTATAGATGTTTTCGTTTGCAAAGCTGTCTATCTCCTGCTGAAGAATAACGGAAGCAGTTGGAACAAGCATAAAATAGGGCTTTATCTGGTTTGTTGCGGAATAGCTGAGGATATAGTTTTTTGCGGCAGAAAAAGTTCTTCCGGTAGGCTTTTCTATATCCCGAAGAAGGCTTCCCTCGTTTCCGATATAGATATCTCCGAAATGCCGGACCCCGGAAGCATAGAGAATGCTGTCCATGGCGGCATTGAGCTCATCCTTAAAAGGAATGTTTTCTGCCGCGGCGTTTTCAAAACGCTCAACAAAAGTCCCTTCGGAAGAAAGACCTTCTCCGGAAAAAATATTGAATATAAGCGTGACGCTTACGCAAAGAAGCATTGAAATAAGAATGAATGAAGAAACTTTTTTCATTTGCAGAAAACCTCCTTTCAATAAAATCAAAAAACTTTCAGATAAGATTTGCGGTAATAAGCGCAAGAAGAACAGCGCTTTCAATAACAGCAAAAACGCCGTAGATTCTTGGCGCTTTTTTGCTGATAAACCTTACCGCAAGGCTGAATGCACTGGTCAGGAAGAAAATTCCTCCAATAAGAACAAGAACATTCTGTGAAACAATATAGGATATTTCGTCGGTGATAAGCGAAGTTCCAACACCGAACATTGCCTTAAAGGTCGGGACTATAGTGGAACTTTCCGTTGCGGAAAAAATCGTCATGGAAAACATTGTGACGGCAAAAGTATATCCCCTTGCAAAGATCCTTGGGATTTTGAGCAGGAGCTTGCGAAGGAAAAACTCTTCGATGATAATGAAAACTGCGATATAAATTCCCCAGAAGATGTAGTTCATGCGGATGCCGAACCAGATTCCGCAGAGCATGGTGATAAGGAAGGTGTTTACTATGAACTGGGGTTTTGAATTTTTATCGTTGCGCAAAACGTCATAAACATAATGGCGGAAAAATCCGGTAACGGTCATGTTAAAGCGGTCAAGAAAATCCGCAACAAGGGGGCTTTGGAACGGAAAATAAAAGTTTTTCGGAAGATCCATGCCAAAGCATCTTCCAAGACCTCTTGCCATATCGCAAAAGCCGGAAAGATCAAAGAATATCATCATCGAAAAAACTATCATATCGAGCCATGCTCCGATAACGGAAGGTTCGTTTGCATTTGCGGCAACAAGCGTTTCGTGAAGAGAAACAAGCGTAAGGGCAAGAACAACGTATTTTGCAAGTCCGCGGATAAAAAGATAAAGGCCGCTTCCGGTTTCGGAAATGGAGAATTTATCCCAGGAGGGAAGCTTCTGTATGCTGTTGGTACGAACAAGAGGTCCGCGGAAAAGTTTTCCGAAAAACGCCATGAAAACAACAAAATCCGCAAAGGAACGGATGGGTTTTGTTTCGCCTTTATAAATGTCAACAAAATAGCCTATGGCGGTAAAGGAGATTACCATAATGCCAAAAGGCGCAAATCTTCCGGAAAGCTGATTGCTCAAAGAAGCGGTAAGTATTGCGCCGATGTTTAAAATGATTCCAAAGGAAAAAAGGATTTTTTTGCTTTTTGCGTTTTCAAAACGGCAAAGCCCTTCGGAAATAAGGAAAAGGATGATGAGATCAAGGATAAGTATCCAGAAAAGCTCCGGCTGAAAAAGATAGACAAATCCGCCGGAAATCATCGCAAGAACGGGGCTTTTTATTTTTTTCGGCGCAAGGTTAAAGATTATCAGCGCCGCAGGAAGAAAAAAGTATAAAAAGGTAAGACTGTTTATGCCCATTGCGGCGCCTCCTTTCATTCTGCTTTTATTTTTTCAACGGCGGAAAGAAGTTCTTCCTCCGTGGTTATTATCGGAAGGATCTCCGCAAGGGAATTTGCGGAAAGTATCTTCGGAAGATCATAAAGTTCACAAAGTTTTCTTCTTATTTCGGAGGAATTTTCCTTTCCGGAAATTCCGATCTCATAAAGAAAAGCTTTTGAAAAAGGCGGAGTTCTTTCTTCATTTCCGCTTTCCGGATCTATGCCCGCTTTTTTGAATGCGGAAAGAAGGACTTTTGTTGTCATGCCCTCAACGCCGATAAGTTTTTCTTTTCCCGGGCGGGATTTTCTTTTTTCCTTTCCGGAAACATTGGGGATAAAAACATTGGTTATATTCGCCTTTGGAACAGCGGAAGAGATGTAATGACGAAGACGAAAACCTGCGGAATCCGAATCCGTAAGTATGATTATGCCTTTTTCTTCGGCAATGCGTCTTATAAGAGAAAGACGGTCTTTATCGTTGTAAATGCGAAATCCGCCAAGTTCAATGATGTTTGCGTCAAAAAGGGGCGCAAGGCGGATTTTATCGTATTTTCCCTCAACTATAATGGTTTCTTTTATCTTGATGCGTTTATTTTCCATGGTGTCACCTTATGGAAAACAGCTTTGCAACGGTTTCATCAAGGATGATATCCTCGTTTCCGCCGGTGCTTTTCATGCGCTGTTCCGCATCAAGAAGGGTATCAATACACTGCAGAAGTGCGGCGTTGGAATAGCGGCTCTGGGCAGTAAGAGCCTTATCGATAAGGAACTGGCGGGGCTTTGGATAGCTTTTCGGCCAGTCGGCTGCAATATCGTTTTTTGTTTTTCCGCAGGAGCGGGCGGCTTTTGCCCGGAACATATCTATATAGTTGGAGGAAAGGATGTTGAGGATAAGAGGGGCTTTTTCGCCCATTTCACGAAGTTCTTCAAGAACGGAAAAGGCTCCGGCTCTGTCTCTTGCGGCGATTTTTGCGGAAAGATCAAAAACCTTTGCATCCGGAGTTGCACAGGTCATAAGGTCGATATCCGCTTTTGAAATAATTCCGCTGCCTTTATATTCCGCAACTTTTCTTGCTTCGTTCTGTAAAAGGGCACTGTCGCTTCCGCAGCGCTCCACCATATAGGAACAAAGATCCCGGTGGATGCTGCATTTGTATTTTGCACAGGTTTTTTCAATAAGGCTGCAAAGTTCCGCTGTGGTCGGAACCTCGCATTTTATAACACCGCCGCCGCATTTGTCGATAAGCTTTTTAAGCGGCTCAAAGCGGCTTTTCTTTCCGGTGGAGGTTGTTTTGGAATCCTTTTTTGCCTCCGTATCTGCGGAAAAGAAAACAAAAACAAGAACGGTGGAGCCCCCAAGTTCAGAAACTTCGGCAATAAGCTGTTCAAATTTTTTATATTCGTTTTCGCCCATGCTTCCGAAAGGAAGATCTTCGCAGACAACGCATCTTCTTCCGCCGCCAAAGGTTATTTCAAAAGCGGCATCCGCAACGGTATCTGCGGAAACATTTCCGGAAAAGCGGTGATTATCAAAACCCGTTCCGCCTTCGGTGGTTATGGAAACGATTTTGTTTAAAATACTGCGCTTGCGGCGGTCATCAGCACCGCCGATAAAATAACAGGGGAGAGGTACGCCGATTTTAAGATGGCGGCGCAGTTCTTCCATATCCTTGAATATCATCCGGCAAACCTTCCTTTCTGAATATTGTCGTTATACGCAAAGAAGGCGATGTCACCGTCTTTGAGAGTAATAACTTCCGTCGTTCCGCTGTAATATCCTTCCATCTGACGAAGAATCATATATTCACACCGAAGATTTGAAAAATCTTTTGGAGAAACCCCGTCAAGTATGGCAATATCCACACGGCGGAACTTTGGCTCTATATCCATTATATCACATTCTTCGGAAATGTATATAATATTTGTTCCGTAAAAATCGATGCAGAAAACACCTTCGGATATGATTTCGGCGTTTGCACCGTCAGAAAACTCATAAATACCCGGGGCAAGATTTTGAGCACCGGTATATCTCTCCGCGGAAGAAAAATCGGAAAGAACGGCGGTATCCGGCGAAGATTTTTCCAAAAGTTCAAGTTCCGCCGCACCGGAAAGAGCGTCAATGCTTATGATATGATCGTAACCGTTACCGCTGAAATCAAGGTCAAAGCGGTCGTTTGCATCAAGGTTCTTAACAATGAGCACGGATTTTCCGTCCTTTGAGCACGAAACAGCGGTACCGTGCTCAAGAGCAAAAATATTTATTTCCGAAACGCCGGAATAAAAGAGCATGTTTGCTCCAACAGCCAGAATGAAAACAACGGCACAAAGCCCGGCGGAATACGGAACATACCGAAAACTTTTGGAATAAAACGCCGGCGCTGTTATGAGCACCGCGGAGCCAATCATCCAGATTGTTATCCAAAAGCTGTCGGCTTCAATATATGAAAATTCAAAAGAAGAGAAAAATTCCGCGATTTTAAGAATAATCCCATTTGAAATCATGGCGATAAAAGCCGTTCCGCCGGCCAAAAATCCGGTGAAGGGAATAATGCCGAGGAAAACCGTAATAAAACCGAGAATAAGGGAAATATGGACAAAAGGCCCCGCAATAAGGTTTGAAAAAACGGAAACAACAGAAACTTCCCCAAAAGCTATTGCGGAAACCGGAAGCACAGAAAGGCTTGCCGTAAACGTTACGGAAAAAGCTTCGGCAACAGCTTTTAAATATCTGTTTTCGGTTTTAAGCTTTTTGCAGATGAAATTTTTAAGCGGCGAAGCAAAAACAGAAATAGCTCCGCAGGAGATAACTGACATAAGAAAACCAACATCACAGCAGGCCATGGGCCAGATAAAGAGAACGATCATAACCGCAAGACCGAGGTTTTCGTTGGATTTTGATCCCCGGAAGAAAATTCCGGAGGCATAGTGGATAATAAGTATAAAGCCGGAACGGAGAACGGACATTCCAAGTCCGCCGATAACCATATATGCGCCAACAGCAAGCATGAGCAGACCGGCTTTTAAAGCACGCTCGTTTCTGCGGCTTTTGCGGAAGGAAATAAACTTTTCCAAAAGCCCGGTAACTATTACCATGTGCATACCGGAAATGGCAAGAATATGGCTCATTCCGCTTTTGCGGAAGGCGTTGGTTACTGAATAATCAAGTTCACCCCGGGTGCCGATGATGACCTGTTCGGTAAAAGGTGCGTGCCAGCCGATAAAATATCTGTAAATGACAGAAGATATTTTATCCCTTATTTGATGAAAATGATATTCGGGAAAAGATTCATCCCTGCCGATGATTTCAAAAGGCTCTTTGGTGTATGCGTATATCGAAACACCGCCGGCACGGTCACAGAGGATATCGCTTTTGTTTTCACCGCCATAAACGGTAAAAACAACCCGGCAGCTTATTATATCATAAGGCTTTGCGGAGTTATCGTCCCAGCCGGATATTTTTATTTTTATATTCTGCGGGGCACCCTCAATATCGATAAAATCTGTGTCAACGGTATAAACCGGGTTGCCGCCGGAGGCGGAAACCTCCTTAACGGTGCCGGTTATTTCCGCTTCAACACCGTCAAGGCCTTTTGCCGGGTAAAAATCAAAAAGAAGTTCCGAAAAAATAAGAATACACCCTAAAGCACAGGCCGAAAGAACCGCGGAAACATCGGTGAACTTTTTTGAATAAATAACGGAGAAAATCACCGCAAGGATAAATATAACGGCAAGGGCCGCAATAAAATCCATACGGAGAAAAGAGGAAACAAAGGCGCATAAAAGTACGGAGAAACCAAGTTTTGCAAAAAGATAGGTCATATTTTTCCTCCTTCCCTTTTTCTTTTAATTATGCCAAAATACGGGAAATTTTTCAATAGCGGGAAGGTATTTTGGAATAAAACAAAAGCGTCCGAAAAGACGGACGCTTTTTTGATATTATGCGGTTTCTTCATTAGGATGAACGGTTATATCCTTTATCCATTTTCCGCTGCGAAGGCGGATAAATCCGATGATATTTTTAAGAAGCTCGTCGGAACGGAGCATAAGATATACAAAAGGCGGAGCCCAGCCGAGAACAAGACCGGTAAATGCACCAAGGGGAATCGCAACGGTCCAGAGGAAGAGAACGTCAACAACCGCCGCGACCTTTGTATCGCCGCCGCCGCGGAAAATTCCGACAACATACTGCATGGACATGGCCTGAAGAACAATAATAAGCGCATAGGAAACGATGAGATCGTATGCAAGGGCCTTTGTTTCTGCAGAAACTTCATAAAAATTGATGACAGGTCCGCGGATTATAATAAGTGTAACAGCGGAAATAACACCCATGCAGGCGGAAAGAAGGACAACGGTTTTTGCTTTATTGAGGATAACTTCCTTGCTTTCGCCGCGGCCGATGGAGTTTCCGATAACGACGGAGGTTGCGTTGCCCATGCCGGCAATAACTACCCAAACGCACTGCCAGATTATGTTTGCAATACTGTTTGCGGAAACAAATTCGGTGCTTATGTGGCCGATTATCATGGAAAGGGCGGAAGTTCCGATGCTCCATACAGCTTCATTAAGAATAACGGGTGCGCCGGTTTTGATAAAGGCGCTGACATAGCTTTTTACGGGAACAAAGAAATCCTTAACGGTATAATGTACCTTCTTTTCAAAGAAGGTGAGATAGATGATAAGAATGATAAATTCGGTAAAACGGGCAGCGGCTGTTGCAAGAGCGGCACCCTCAATGCCCATTTCCGGTGCTCCAAGGTTACCGAAGATGAGTATCCAGTTAAGAGAAACGTTTACGATAAGGGAAGAAAGATAGATAACTATCGAGATTTTTACGATATGGGCCGAACGAAGGACCGATGCCATAGCATTCGTAATGGAATAAAAAGGATAAGCCCAGCCGATTATGCGAAGATAGTTTGCACCGGCTTTTATAACTTCCGGGTCATCGGAATACCAGCTCATAACCGTTTCCGGTATGCATATGGCAAGGGAAGCGGCAACAACGCTGATGACCGCGGCAATACGGAGCATGATTGTGATAACGCGCTTCATGGAATAAACGTCGTCCTTGCCCCAATATTGGGAAGAGAAGACCATTGCAGCGGAAGTTACGCCGAAGGTAACTATCATAAGAATGAAGAAAAGCTGGTTGGCAAGGTTTGCGCCGGAAAGGGCGATTTCACCGACTTTTCCAAGCATCAGCGAGTCTGCAAGGCTGACCGTAAAGGTTATGAAGTTCTGTGCCGCAATGGGCAGCGTTATTGAAAACAAAACTTTATAAAAGTTTTTATCTTTTACTAAAAACGACATAATGCCTCCGAATATCATACAAAACTAAAAATATATTTTATATGTTTTCATCATGAATATCAAGAGGAAAAAAATAAAAAAGCCTTCCGAAAAGGAAGGCTTTTAAAGTTTTAAAAATCACATTCCGCTTGTAATAACAAGAACAAGAAGGGCAATACCGAGGATAACAAGAAGGGGAATACCTTTTTTGTTCGGTTTTCCCATTTTGAATTTAATGATAAAAGCGGCGGCACAGGCAAAAAGGCCAAGCTGATAGATAATAGGCATCGCCGTACCGAGAAGGGATTTAAGACCGAATACTGCAGGGAAAATGATAGCGGCGGAAGTTACCGGAAGACCGTAATAGATTTTTCTTCTTCCGGTTTCGGTTTTCTGTCTTTCCGCTTCATCAACGTTGAAGTATGCAAGGCGGATTATGGCACAGAGAAGATATACCGCAGCGGATACATAGAAAATCGCGCCGGAAAGTCCGATTCCGTAACCGATGGCTATGGGAAGAACACCAAAGCTTATAAGGTCGCAGAGGGAGTCTATCTGGATGCCAAAGGCTTTTTCGGTATCGGTGCGCTTCATGGTGGAAGCTACCTTGCCGTCAAACATATCCGTAAGACCGGCAAAGAGAAGACAGATAACGCCCCAGAAAGGGTATCCGGACGCGGAAAAGAAAATTCCGCAAACGGCCGCCGCAGCACCCATATATGTAAGTATTACGGTGTAATTATAAAAACCGATAAGATTCATAAAATTGCCCCTTAATAGTAAATAATTGTAGATTTGTTCAAATATAAGTTGTATAATACAATAAAATAATTTGCATTTGAAATTATTACTAAATATAATAACACAAAAGTCGACATAATACAAACTTTTCTTTATTTGGGGTGAAATTTTTGGATAGTTTTGTAAGTTTAAAGGATGTTTGCAAAAGATACCGCATGGGCGAGGTAACAATAACCGCCTCGGACCATGTAAGTTTTGATATAAAAAAGGGCGAATTTGTTGTAATAGTCGGCCCTTCCGGCGCAGGAAAGACAACCATCTTAAATATTCTCGGCGGAATGGATACCTGTGACGAAGGGGATATAATCGTTGACGGAAAAAATATCGCAAAATACAGCAATCGCGAAATCATCACATACCGCCGCCACGATATAGGTTTTGTTTTTCAGTTCTATAACCTTATCCAGAATCTCACCGCAAAGGAAAACGTTGAGCTTGCTTCCCAAATATGCAAGGACCCTCTTGATCCGGAAAAAGTTCTTAACGAAGTCGGCCTTGGACATAGAATGGATAACTTTCCGGCACAGCTTTCCGGCGGCGAACAGCAAAGGGTCGCCATAGCAAGAGCCCTTGCGAAAAATCCAAAGCTCCTTCTCTGTGATGAACCAACAGGTGCCCTCGATTATGTTACAGGCAAACAGATACTCCAGCTTTTGCAGGATTGCTGCCGCAGGGACGGAATGACCGTTATAGTTATCACCCATAACCTTGCCCTCACCCCCATGGCGGATAAGGTAATCCATATAAACAGCAGTAAAGTAACCGGAATAGAGATAAACGAAAACCCGACCCCCATTGATCAGATCGAATGGTGATGTTATCTAAACTTATGAAAGGAGGGCGATTTATATGAAATCGGCAATGATAAAAGATATAATCCGAGAGATCGGAAAATCAAAAAGCCGCTTTTTTTCTATTTTTGCAATAATCGCCCTTGGAGCGGGTTTTTTTGCGGGATTAAAAGTAACCTGTCCGGATATGCTTACCACCCAGGAGCGGTATTTTGAAGAACAGAATCTTATGGATATCCGCCTTGTTTCAACATACGGCTTTGATGAAAACGACGTTGCCGCTGTTGAGGAGATAGACGGAATAAAACAGGTCTATCCTTCATATTCAAAGGACGCCTTTGTTGAAAACGATATCGGAGAAAATATAATCGCAAAAGTTATGGCCCTTCCGGATCAGGGAATGAACGAAGCGGTTCTTCTTGAAGGCCGCTTTCCGGAAAATCCAAAAGAATGTGTCATAGAGCAGCATCCCCGGATGCATATACAGTATAAGCCCGGAGATACGGTAACAGTATATACCACAGACCCGGACGACCCCATAAACAACACCCTCTGGAGAGATAACTGGAAAGTTGTGGGTATTGTTATGAGCCCCCAGTATATCAGCTTTGACAGAGGAAGCTCCACCATAGGTGACGGCAGTGTTGATACCTATCTTATGGTACCGGAGATAAACTTTAAGCTTGATGTTTTCACCGAAATATATGTGACCCTTGATGCGGCAAATAGCCTTGGTGCCTATGGTGATGAATATACCGCCGCCGTTGAAGAATCAATTCCTGATTTTGAAGCGGTTGCAAAAGTCCGCGAAAAAGAGCGCCTTAAAGATATTCAGGAGGACGCAAGAGAGGAACTCGATAAGGCAAAGAAAGAGATAGCCAATGCGGAAAAAGAGCTTGCAGATGCCGAACAGGAGCTTTCTGATGCCTATGACGAACTTGTTAACGGAGAAAAGGAAATCGAAAAAGGCTGGGCGGAATATGAGGACGGCAAAAAACAGCTTGAGGAAGGCCGCCTTATTTTCGAGGAAGAAATGATAAATGCCGAAAAACAGCTTTCTGCGGGTGAAAGGGAACTTGAAGAAGGAAAACGGCAGTATGAAGAAGGAAAAGCCCAGTTTGAGGAAGGAAAAGCCCAGTTTGAACAGATGCTTTCACTTCTTGGAACAAGTGCAGAAGCTCTTTATGCGGAAAAAGCGGAACTTGAGCAGAGGATAGCTTTTCTTGAAAAACTGCCCATGACGGGTCTTGTGGTATCAACGCTTAAGTATGAGCTTTCAATAATAAACGAAGCCCTTTCCGGATACGAACAAATAGTTGCAGGAGAAGCAGAGCTTAATGCCGCAAAAGAAAAACTTGAACAGGGCGAAAGAGAACTTATCGCCGGAAGAAATGCCCTTTATGAGGGAAGAATAGAAGGCGAAAAGGAACTTGCCAAGGCAGAAGCGGAGCTTGAAAACGGCCGCGAAGAACTTATAAGAGGCCAAAGAGAAATAAAAAACGGCTGGGCGGAATATTACGACGGCCTTGAAGAATTTGAAAAGGCAAAAGTCGATGCGGAAGATGAAATCTATTCCGCAAAAGAAGATATTGCCGAAGCGGAAAAAGAGATAGCCGGAATAAAAAGTCCCGTATGGTATATTTTTACAAGAGAGGATAACCCGGGCTATTCAAATTATGAAACTGATGTTTTCATTATAGAAAGTGTCGGAAAGGTTTTTCCGGTTTTCTTCTTCCTTGTGGCAATGCTCGTTTGCCTCACAACTATGACAAGGATGGTTGAGGAGCAGCGCACCCAGGTGGGCACCATGAAGGCTCTCGGTTACGGAAAAGGCGCGATAGCTGCAAAATTTGTTGCATATTCCGCCTTTGCAAGCATAAGCGGCTCACTTTTCGGCGTTGCCCTTTGTTCCTATGTATTCCCGGAAATCATCTATTCCGCTTACGGAATGATGTATATCATTCCAAAACTTATCCATGTTCCTGCACCGGGAGTATGGCTTCTTATGGTTGCGGTAAGCCTTGTATGCACCACCGCCGCGGTAATTATGGCCTGCTCCGCGGAACTTCGCGAAAGCCCTGCGGAACTTATGCGTCCAAAGGCACCAAAGGCCGGAAAACGCGTTCTTCTTGAAAAAATTCCCTTTATCTGGAAGCGCCTAAGCTTTACCCATAAGGTAACGGTCCGCAACCTTTTCAGGTATAAAAAACGCATTTTTATGACAATACTCGGAATTGCCGGATGCGCTGCTCTTACCCTTGCGGGATTTGGCCTTTATTCTTCCATTTCCGTTATTCTTGAAAAGCAGTACAGCGAGATTTTTAACTATGACCTTATCGTTGCCCTTGATACCGATGCGGGAATAACCGTCCGCAAAAAAGTTATGAAGGAACTTGAGGAAAACGAGATTTCCGAAAAGAACCTCGGTGTATATATGATGGCGGCGGAATATAAGGGCATAGGCGATACATCCCTTGTTGTGACCGATGATCCGGATGCCCTTTCGGAAATGGTGCTTCTTCGCGGAAGGACCACCGGAGAGGTTTATGAGCTCTCGGACGAGGGCGTTATCATAACCGAAAGATTTTCCGAAATGGCGGAACTTTCCGTCGGAGATGAAATTGATTTTTACTGCGACGGCGTTCTTTTTAAAACAAAGGTAACCGCCATTGCCGAAAACTATGCAATGCATTTCATCTATATGACAGAAAGCCTCTATGAGGAGCTTTCGAAAAACAGCATGAAGCCGAACATCGTTTTCACCGTTATGAGCGACAGCGGCGAGGATGCCCAGAACGAACTTGCAAGCAGCCTTATGGAGCTTGACGGAGTTCTTGCCCTTACTTTTTCAAGAACAACAAGAGAAACATTCAGAAGCACCGTTGAAAACCTCAACTATGTTGTGGTGCTCATAATTCTTTGTGCGGCGGCCCTGGCCTTTGTTGTTCTTTATAACCTTACAAATATCAATATAACGGAACGAATAAGAGAAATTGCAACCATAAAAGTCCTTGGTTTTTATGACGGCGAGGTTTCTGCCTATGTCTTCCGCGAAAACGTTGTGCTCACCCTTATGGGAGCCGGAGCGGGCCTTGTTCTTGGCGTATGGCTCCATGCGTTCGTGCTCAGCGTTATCCAAACGAACGATATTATGTTCGGAAGAGATCTTCCCGTCTGGGTTTTTGCGGCGGCATTTGTGATGACGGTTTTCTTTGCCGTTTTGGTAAACTGGATAATGTATTTCCGCCTTAAAAAGGTAAGCATGGTAGAATCTCTGAAATCTGTTGAATAAATCAAAAAATATTTTTAAAAAACCTGATTTTTTATCTTTCTTTTTTGATAAAGGCGTGCTATAATACATATATCTAATTATGTCTGGAGGATGCTAAAATGCTCAGAATTGAAGATCAGATTGAAAACTCTACCGCTATGATCAAAACCGTTGATTACATCGAATCCCAGATCCGTAAAATCAACCCCGATGAAGGCACTGCAGATGCATTTGTTGCAGAAGCAAAAGTTGCAATCGAAAAACTCCGCGCAATCATGAAAGACGGCGGAATCATCAGATAAGATCAATTTGCGTATGATAAAAAACACCGGCTGAAAAAGCCGGTGTTTTTTTGTCTGCATATTTTGCAATTTTCTCTGTTTGGTGTTGCGAAAACCGGCGAAATATAGTATTATTATATGTTAGAATAATATCTAAAAGGAGGCGGAGGGCCCATGGAAAAATTCATAATGAAAAGCGAGGCCGAAACCGCCGTTTTTGCAAAGGAATTTGCAAAGACGCTTCGCCCCGGAGATATAATCGCTTTTAAAGGCGGGCTTGGCGCCGGAAAAACGACCTTTACCCGCTATATGTGCGAAGCCCTTGAAACAAAAGATGATGTTTCAAGTCCGACTTTTGCCCTTGTTCATTGCTATAGAGCAAAGATCCCCGTATGCCATTTCGATATGTACCGCATAAACACTTTTGATGACCTTTATTCCACCGGATTTTTCGATTATCTTGATTCCGGTGCTGTGCTTGTTATCGAATGGAGCGAAAACGTAATTGATTTTATCGGTGATGAAAATATCATCACAATAGAAATAAAACGCCTCGGCGATACCGAAAGAGAAATAACCGTTGAAAGGGGAGAGAGCTGAAAAAAATGAGGATTCTTGGTTTTGATACTTCCGCAAAAGCGGCCTCCGTCGCTCTTTCCGAAAACGGAAAACTTATCTCCGAATTTTATCTTGACAGCGGTTTTACCCATAGCGAAACGGTGCTTCCCATGGCAAAGGCCGTTCTTGATGCGGCAAGGATAACCCCGGCGGACGTTGATCTTTTTGCGGTCAACTGCGGACCCGGCTCATTCACAGGACTTCGCATAGGTATAGCCGCGGTAAAAGCCCTCGGCATGAGCCTTGAAAAGCCCTGTGCCGCCGTTTCTACCCTTGAGGCACTTGCATATAATATGCAGAGTGCCGGTGGCGTTATATGCGCTGCAATGGATGCCAGATGCAACCAGGTTTACACCGCTTTCTTTGAAAGCGACGGAATAAATATTACCCGCCTTTGCGAAGACAGGGCAATTTCCACCGATGTTCTCCTTGAAGACATCAAGAAACTCTATGCCGAAAAAGGCGAAAAGGTGTGGCTTGTCGGCGACGGCGCCGCCCTTTGCCTTAAAAAATTTGGCGAAGAATTTGTGCGTATTGCTCCGCCGCAGCTTGTTCTCGGACATGCCTCCGGCACCTGCATTGCCGCACAGAAGCTTTTTGATGAAGAAAAAACCGTTTCTGCCGGGGAACTTGTTCCAAACTATCTTCGCCTTGCACAGGCGGAAAGAGAAAAACTTCAGAAAGAAGGTAAACTATGATCGCACTGGGCTCCGACCACGGCGGCTACCTCTATAAAGAGGAGCTTAAAAAACACCTTGACGAAAAAGGTATCGAATATATAGATTTCGGTACCGACAGCACCGCTTCCTGCGATTATCCGGTCTATGCGGAAAAAGTATGCAGAGCCATCCAGTCCGGCGAATGTGAAAAAGGCATTCTTATCTGCGGAACCGGCATTGGCATGAGCATTTGCGCAAACAAATTCAAAGGCATCCGCGCAGCGGTTTGCGGCGACCATTTTTCCGCCGAATTTACCAGAAAACACAATGATTCCAACGTTCTTTGCATGGGCGCAAGAACCATCGGTGCCGGCGTTGCGCTTCAGCTTGCGGATATTTTCCTTTCCACCGAATTTGAAGGCGGACGCCATCAGAAACGCGTTGATATGATGATGGCTTTTGAGGAAGAATAATATGCCCGTTATATCGAAGTTCGATTACGATAATTTTTATGACATCTTTTTTAAGGGGGAACCATATATCATGAAAAAACCTTTCGTCCTTGACCACCCGCTTGTTCAGCACAAACTCTCCATTCTTAGAAGAACCACCACCGGAACCAAAGATTTCCGCGAACTCATCAGCGAGATCGGTACTCTTCTTTGCTATGAAGCAACCCGCGATCTTGAACTCGAACCTGTTGAGATCGAAACCCCCATGTGCAAATGCACCGCAAAACAGCTTAAAGGAAAAGCACCCGTTATTGTTCCTATTCTCCGCGCAGGTCTTGGAATGGTTGACGGCCTCCAGACCCTTATGCCCAGCGCAAGAGTTGGCCATATCGGTCTTTACCGTGACGAAGAAACCGCACAGCCCATCGAATATTTCTGCAAACTTCCCGTTGATATTGCAGACTGCAGAGTATTCCTTGTTGACCCCATGCTTGCAACCGGCGGCAGCGCAATCGATGCTATCGGCCAGCTTAAAAAACGCGGCGTAAAAGATATCAGCTTCCTTTGCATCATTGCTGCTCCGGAAGGCCTTGAAAGACTTAATGTTGCTCATCCCGACGTACAGATCTACTGTGCAGCTCTTGACGAAAAACTCAACGAAGTAAACTATATTCTTCCCGGCCTTGGCGACGCAGGCGACAGAATCTTCGGTACTAAATAATGAAGATAATGTCCGTCGACTTCGGCGACGCAAGAACCGGCATCGCCATGTGCGACAAAACGGAATTTCTTGCTTCTCCGATAACCGTTATCCACGAAAAGCGCTTTGAGCACGCCATTGAAAAAACCGCCGCCGCCGCCATTGAAAACAAGGCGGAGGCAGTTATAGTCGGTTTGCCCCTCAATATGAACGGAAGCGAAGGCCCAAGGGCGGAACTTTGCCGCGAATTTGCCGCAAAGCTCGGCGAAAAGATAGATGTTCCCATAAGAATGTGGGACGAGCGCCAGACAACCGTTTCCGCCGCCGGATTTCTTAATGAAACCGATACAAGAGGCAAAAAACGCAAGGCCGTCATCGATGCTGTTGCGGCCGTCATAATCCTCGACAGCTACCTCCAGTGGCGCAAAAACCACCCCGGCGAATTTTAAATTTGCCTCCCTTGTCTAAAGGGAGGGGGACCGTTGCCGTATGGCACGGTGGAGGGATTCAATAATAAAAATAAAAAAAGCAGCCCGCGTTTTGCGGGCTGCTTTTTTTATTTCTTCTCCATATATTCAATAAATTCCGGGGTCTTTGACCAGTATTTTATCCCCCAGTGTTCAAAATCCCATTCTTCCATATAATCGTTGCATTCATAATCAACGTAATAAAGAATGCCGCCTTGCAGTACGAAGTTTGTGGGGAAATAGTCGATATTTATGCCGGAGGCCATGGCTTTTTTTGCCATTAGCCGCACCTGTTCAAGGTGTTCATCGGTAAGAAGGTCCTTTTCAACAAGCTCGCAAACAGTGTGCCCTTCGATATATTCCTTGAGTATCCTCTCGTTTTCTATATCGATATCGAGCATCTTCGGAACGGTTATGCCGGCTTTTTCAAGACGGTGATAATCGTTGTTTTCCGCTTCGATCTTGTTGCCGAAGGTGTAATAATCGCAGGGTTCATGGTGTATCTGTTTAAGAACAAAAAGTTTTCCGTCCTTTTCCACAAGATAGGAATAGCCACCCTTGCCCTTGCCGAGAAGCTTTTTTATACTGTATTCGGTTTTGCCAACAAAAAGTTTCTCTTCCATAATTACCTCCGGTATATTATTTAATTGATTATACATTATATATATTTATAAAGCAACAGAAAAAAGCCTGAGCCCGCGTTTTGCGGGCTCAGGCTTTTTCGTAATTGGTTTTGAAAAGAAAAGAGGGGAAAAGCTATGAAAAAATATTTCAGTTGCTATGGTTTTATTATAATGTTAATATATGAGCATAATTCGGCAAATTTTTTAATAAAATGTAAAGTTATATTCCAAAAAGGACTGTTCCGAAAAAACGGAACAGTCCTTTTTGAAGTGACCGGAAAATAAGCCGGGTTCTGTAATGACGACAATCTATCTTCGCCGCCGGTCGCCCGTGCGGCTTTAATGCCACCTTTGCGAAGAACACCGGGCCGGTGCTTTTATCTTCTGTACGGTGTTGCTCCGGATAGGGTTTACAGACCCCCTATGTTACCATAGGACGTGGTGAGCTCTTACCTCGCCTTTCCACCCTTACCAGATAAATCTGGCGGTATATCTCTGTTGCACTCTCCCTGGGGTCACCCCCGGCTGCCGTTAGCAGCTATCCTTGCCCTTGGAGCCCGGACTTTCCTCGCGCGCGTCCTTTCGGAACTGCGTCCGCTGCCGTCCTTTCCGCTCACGGCTTAATATTATAAACCAATAAAAATAATATGTCAAATAAAAAATAAAAGCCTTTTTTATTAAAGAGCAATATCGGGCTCCCCTCCGGGAAGGCTGATAAAAAAATCCGGGCACCTTTCGGTACCCGGATGTTCTTAGCCGATTCTTACGTTTTTAAATCTGTTTATCACAATGGAAGCAACGATTCCGATAACAACGCCGGTGACTGTTCCGGTGATGATAAGAACGGGAAGATAAAGGGCTATCTGCTCCGTTCCCAAAAGGATTATCGCCATTATGATCTGGCCTACGTTATGCATAACGCCGCCCGCAATAGAAACGCCGACAACGGAAAATTTATCCGTCTTTTTAAGCAGCCACATTACACCAAGAGAAAGAACCGCACCGGCGATACTGTATGCCATGGCCATGGCGTTGCTGAAAAGAAGCGAAACAAGGATTACCCTGATAAGGGAAACAAGAATAGCTTCCTTTGTGCCAAGCTTATAAAGAACGAAAATGATTACTATATTTGCAAGGCCCATTTTTATTCCCGGAACCGCAAAGGAAAGGGGAACAAGAACCTCTATATACGACATTATCATAGCAAGGGCGATGGAAAGCCCAAGTGTTGCAACTTTTTTTGTTTTCATAATTCCTTTTTAAGATACAAAGTCAACTTCAGCATCGGAGGGACCTTCGATGGTAATAACGGTTTTGTTGGGAAGGCAGGTAATGGCTTCGCCTGTGCGGCCTATGGAACGCTGGTCAACACATACGTGGTCCGGGCAGGAAGCTTCGGTAACGTCCGCCTTGCCGTCCTTTATAATAAGGATATTATATCCGCCGTTTTCGCTTTCAAGGCGGATCTCTGCGTCGGTATCAAGAGGATATCTTGCTGTTTCAACGCCGTTTACGGTAACAACGGCAAAAGCGCCGTCGTCCTTCATAAGTTCAAATCCAAGCCATGCTCCCGCCGCAAGAATAATAACGGCAAGGGCAAGTATGATGTCGTTTTTAGTTTTTTTATCTTTGAACATATCCATAAAGTTTTTTTAACGCTCCGCCGCATTTTACTGCGGCGGAGCGTTTTTCCTTAAGAAAGAGATTTTTGCAATTATGCTTTAAGCATTTCAAGGCAGCCGACGGGGCAATCTTCGGCGCATTTTCCGCATCCGATGCATTTGTTATAATCAACAGATGCAAGGAAGTTGGTAACGGTGATAGCCTCTGCGGGGCAGTTTTTCTGGCATTTCATGCAGCCGATACAGCCGTTCTGGCATTCTTTGCGAACAACGGCGCCTTTTTCATGGTTAGAGCAGGTGATGACTGCTTTTTCTGCTTTGGGAACAAGAGAGATGAGGTGGTTGGGGCATTTGCTTACGCAAAGGCCGCAGCCGGCGCATTTTCTGGGATCAACTTTTGCGATGCCGTTTACGATGCAGATAGCATCGTTGGTGCAGACGGTTGCGCAGTCGCCGCAGCCGAGGCAGCCATAAAGGCAGGCACCCTTGCCGCCGTAAAGCATTTTTGCGGCAGCGCAGGAGTTAAGTCCCTGATAGATCTCTTTATAAACCTGCTTGTTGCAGTCACCGCCGCAATGAACGAAAGCGGTGAGGGGCTCTGCGGCTTCGGCTTCAACACCGAGAACAGCGCAGAGAGCGCTGGTGGCAGCTTCTCCGCCGGGACGGCAAAGATTTGCGGGAGTTCCGGGAACTTCTGCAAGGGCTTTTGCATAAGCGTCGCATCCGGAAAAACCGCATGCGCCGCAGTTTGCGCCGGGAAGGCAGTCGCGGGCTTCTGCTTCAACGGGGTTAACTTTAACTCCCATGAAGATGTCTGCAAGAACAAGAAGGATTGCACTTGCAAGGCCAAGTCCGGCAACAACAAGGGTCGCGTTCATAATTACATCAGTCATCTTTTATTATCTCCTTATGCAAAGAGTTTATCAATAATGCCGCCGAAGCCCATGAATGCAACAGAAAGAATGGATGCTGCAACAAGGGTGATCGGAATGCCTTTAAAGCATTCGGGAGCATCTGCCTCTTCAAGACGCTCTCTGATGCCGGCAAAGATCCACATCGCGAGAAGGAAGCCAAGTCCGCAGCCAAGGGAGCTTACCATGGATTCAACGAAGGTATATTCATCGCTGATGTTGTTGATGGTAACACCAAGAACTGCGCAGTTGGTGGTGATGAGAGGAAGATAAACGCCAAGGGATTTGTGAAGTGCGGGGATGAATTTTTTGAGGAAGATCTCAACAAACTGAACAAGAGAAGCGATTACAAGGATGAAAACGATGGTCTGGAGGTATTCAAGTTTGTTGGGAACAAGAAGATAGGTGTGGATGGGCCAGGTTGCTGCGGTTGCAACAAGCATTACGAAAATAACGGAAACACCCATGCCGACAGCCTGATCGGATTTTTTGGAAACGCCAAGGAAGGGGCAGATTCCGAGGAACTTGTTGAGAACATAGTTATCAACAAGAACAGCGCTCATGAGGATGATAAGAAGTTCTTTCATTATTTAGTTTCCTCCTTTACCTCAGTTTCACAGCTTGCTTTGTTGCAGGCAGCTGCGTTGGGGCAGCCTTCGCATGCAAACTCTTTTTTTGCGGATTTTCCGGCAAAGAGTTTGTTAACAAGAGCGATAAGGCAGCCGAAAACAAGGAAGCCGCCGGGAGCTGCGGTTACGATGGAAACAGCGTAGGGTTTAAGAGCGGTAAGCTCAATGCCTGCCCAGGTGCCTGCGCCGATGATCTCACGGATGGAGCCCATTACAACGAGAGCGAGGGTAAAGCCGATGCCCATGCCGATGCCGTCGAGAGCGGAATCGATGATTCCGTTTTTGCGTGCAAACATTTCTGCGCGGCCGAGGATGATGCAGTTAACAACGATAAGTGCAAGATAAACGCCGAGCATATCGTAAAGATCCGGGAAATATGCCTGCATAAGCATCTGAACAACGGAAACGAAACCTGCGATAACAACAATGTATGCGGGAATTCTTACTTTGTCCGGAATTGCTTTGCGAAGAGCGGAAATTACGATGTTGGAGCAGATAAGAACTGCGGTTGCCGCAATGCCCATTGCAAGAGCGGAAATAACTCCGGTGGTGGTTGCAAGAGCGGGGCAGGTTCCGAGAAGAAGAACGAGAACGGGGTTCTCTTTAATGATACCTTTAAGAAGAATACCTAATTTTTTCATTATCCAACAACCTCCTTAATGAGATTGAAAGCTTCAAATGCGCTGCGGAAGTTGCTTGCGACAGCATTTGCAGTCATGGTTGCGCCGGCAACAAGAGTCATATCGTCGGAATAGGTTCCTTCGGTAAGGCCGATGAACTGTGCTTTGTATTCTGCTTCATCGGTAAGCTCATGGTTGGCGTAATATTCGCCGTGAAGAATAAGTTCGGTGAATACTTTGTAATCAACAACTTCGCCGTTTGCATTGAAGACAACCATCATCTTCATGGTTTCATCAGCATAGGCAAGCGGTCCGGTGATGACTGCGTACATGGTTTCTTCGCCGACGGTTACGGTGAATGCAGCCTGAACGTCAGAGAATACGTTAAGACCTTCAACAGGAGTGACAACTGCGCCTTCCTCGAAGAAGCTTGTAACGGTTGTGGTGTTTGCTTCAAGATTTTCGGTTGCGGTTGCGGGAGCAGCAGCAACAGCAGCAGCAACAGCATCGGTTGCGGTTGCGGTAACGTCGTTGCCTTCAAGGTCAAGTGCTCTTGCAACGCCGAATGCGTTGACGCCGACAACAACGGTTCCTGCATCGGTGGAAACAACGTAGATATAACCGCAGTTGTTCTTTGCTTTGAATGCCTGGGTAATGGGAGCTGCAACGCCTTCAACGGGAACGGTGATGGGGTTGCCGAGGCTGTTGACACAGCCGGGAAGAACAAGAGGCATGGTTTCTGCGATAAGCTGTTCTTCGCTCTTCTGGCCTGCTGCAACAAGGTTGTTGCTGATAAGAACGTTGAATGCGTCGGTAATGGCGTCTTTGAATGCGGTGGAGGAGAAGGTGGTTCCTGCAACGGTATCAACGCCGCCGAGAGCAGAGTCCTGACCGATATAGGTTGCGGGATAATCTGCGCCGAAGTCTTTGGATTCATAATATCCGGTAAGGAGTACGTTGGAAATTTTGCCGTCTGCGCCGATCGCAACGGTGATGCCCATTTCGTCGGAGGAGAACTGGGTGGTGGTTCCGAGGATCATAACGTGGCCGAGACCGGAAGTTTCTTTATGTACTTCTTTAACGGTTGCGGGAAGTTCGCCGAGGGTTTCGGTAATGTTTTCAAAACCGGCTGCTTCGGGCATAACTTCGAGAAGGGAACCGCTTGCTTTTGCAGCTTTGTTTGCTTCAATGATAGGAGCAGTGATGGAGTTGGTATAAGCAAGAAGAACCGCAACAACAAGACAGATAGCAGTCAGAACGACTACGCTTTTAATGTTTTCTTTCATGCTTTAACACCTCCGAACGGTTTTTTCATGGTCCATTTGTCAATATAAGGATTGAGAATGTTCATGAAGAGAATGGAGAAGGAAACGCCTTCCGGATAGCTTCCGAAGAAACGGATGAGGGTGGTGATAACTGCGCATCCGAGTGCAAAGACGATTTTGCCTTTTGCGGTGGAAGGGGAGGTAACATAGTCGGTTGCCATGAAGATAGCGCCGATGAAGGTACCGCCGGAAAGAGTGTAATAAAGAGCCATGGTCATATCACCGGTGATTGCGAATGCAAGAGCAAAAACAGCGCCGATGAAAACAACCGGAGTATGCCAGGTGATTACCTTGCGAACGAGAAGGTAAACGAAACCGATAAGGAGTGCTGCTGCGGAAGTTTCGCCAAGAGCACCGCCGCGTACGCCGAGGAACATATCCATGATGGAGGTCTGTTCCATAAATGCGGTAACGGTTTCGCTTTCAAGTCCTGCGGGAAGAACGGAAAGGGGAGTTGCATAAGTTGCAACGTCAACGGAATCAGCAATAGCTTTGGGGGGAACTGCTGCTGCCATGGTGCCGGTGAATGCGATAAGCATTACAACACGGGCGGTGATTGCAGGGTTTGCAAAGTTGCAGCCAAGTCCGCCGAAGAGGCATTTTACGATTACGATTGCAATAAAAGAACCGACAACTGCCTGCCAGATAGGAAGGGTTGCGGGAACGTTCATTGCAAGAAGAAGACCGGTAACTACTGC
>JAFSDS010000049.1 GCA_017436125.1 Oscillospiraceae bacterium
GAAAAAAATGTTTTTAATGGGCAGAAGCGAGGCGGGAAAAACTTCCCTGACCCAGATTCTGCACGGTGAAGAACTTCATTATCACAAAACTCAATATACGAATACAGACGATTTTATAATCGATTCCCCGGGCGAATATTCCGAGACCAAACATTGTGGAATCGGTCTTGCATGTTTTTCCTTCGAGGCGGACGTTCTTGCTCTTGTTATGGCGGCAGACGAACCCTTCGCAGTTTTCGAACCGAACTGCAACTGCTGGACAAACCGCCCGCTTATAGGAATTATCACAAAAATAGATTCTCCTTTCGCAAACGTTCCGATGGTGCGTAACTGGATGATAAATTCCGGTTGCGAAAGGGTTTTTGAGATAAGCAACGTAACAAAAGCGGGCATCAAGGAGCTTTTTGATTACCTCGAGGCAGACCCGGTTAAAATTCCCTGGCAGGAAGCGGTCGACCGCCAATGGAGCGGGCAGCCCGAATGGATGAACAAAGAAGAATTCGAGGAATTCAAAGAATCCGGTTGGGGAATAGATAAACAGCTTGAAGAATTCATCGCAAAAAAATAAAACCTTGTCCGAAAAGGACAAGGTTTTTTTGTTTTAAAAATCAGATAAGCCCGAGGAAACCGAAAACGATTCCCGCCGCGGCGCTAATTCCGAGAATGACCACCGGATGGGGGTTTTTCTTTTTGAGCACGAACCAGCAAACAGCGCCAAGGATAATTCCCGGCATGCTGATAAGATCGAATATGGCTCCGGTTTCTTTAAAGAGCGGGATGTTGATAACGGAGATTTTTAAAACGGAAACAAGAGCGGAGCAGATAAGCGCAACGGAAACGGCACGAAGACCGTAAAAAGCGCCTTTTACATATTTGTTTTCGCTGAATTTTTTAAGAAAGCGGGAAACAATGCTCACTATTATTATTGATGGGATGATGAATCCGATGCTTGCAAGAAGTGCACCGGGAATTCCCGCGGCGGTAAAGCCGACATAAGTCGCCATATTTATGCCTATGGGACCGGGGGTGGATTCGGAAATTGCGACCATATCCGCCAGCTGTTTTGTGGTAAACCAGCCGGTGTTTTCCGCTATATCCTCAAGGAAGGGAAGAGAAGCAAGTCCTCCTCCAACAGTAAAAAGACCGACCTTTAAAAATTCAAGAAAAAGCTGAATATAGATCATTTTCCGTCACCTCCTTTAAGGATGTGAACAAGAATGCCGCCGACTGCGGCAATAAGTACGAAAAGGATGGGGCTTATATCGGTGAATATCGAAAGACCGAAAACGATTGCAAAAAGCGCAAAGGTGAATTTATCGATAACCGCTTTTTTAAAAAGTTTTATAACGGAAGTAAGGATAAGAACGCAAACGCCGACCCTGATTCCCGCAAAAGCATTTTGGACGACCGGAAGATCGGAAAAACTCTGTATAAAAGCGGCAATGGCAACGATTATAACAATGGAGGGGGATATAACGCCAAGGGATGCGGCAACAGCACCCGCAAAACCTTTTACCTTGCTGCCCACAAAAACAGCGGTATTTACCGCAATAACGCCGGGAACGCACTGGCCTACGGCATAATAATCCATAAGTTCCTCTTCGGTTGCCCAGCCTTTGTTTTCAACAACCTCCCGCTGGAGCATCGGCAGCATGGCGTATCCTCCGCCGAAGGTAAGGCCGCCTATCCTTGCAAAGGCAAGAAAAAGTTCAAAAAGTTCCTTCATCGGTAACTCCTTTATAAAATAATATAACAGTATAATATTATCAAAAAACAAAAATCTGTCAAGTTCCGGAACAAGACAGAGGCTTTTGGTTCAAAAAGCAACAATCTGTTGCCAAAAGGCAAAAATGTGATAGAATGAAAATCAGTAATATAAAAGGAGGAGAAAGCTGTTGAAAACTTCCTTCGATCCCACCTATCAAAAATATCCTTCCCGCCGCTATCCCGTATATGCAAGGGGAGGCATGGTCTGTGCATCAAGCCCCCAGGCTTCCGCAGCAGGACTTGAAGTTATGAAAAAAGGCGGCAACGCCATGGATGCGGCGGTTGCAACGGCCTCTGCCCTTACTGTTGTTGAACCCACAGCCAACGGAATAGGTTCCGATGCTTTTGCGCTTATATGGTCCGCAAAGGAACAAAAACTTTACGGGCTTAATTCAAGCGGCCCTGCTCCCATGGCAGCGACAATAGAAGCGGTTCTTTCCGAAGGAAAGGATAAGGACGGAAAAATGCCGGTTTTCGGCTGGACTCCGGTAACGGTTCCCGGTGCGCCGAAGGCCTGGGCAGAAATAAATAAAAAATTCGGAAGACTTTCCCTGGCGGAGGATATGTCCCTGGCGATAAAATACGCGGAGGAAGGATACCCCTGTTCACCAAACCTTGCAAAGATGTGGAAGGGCGCTTTTAACCGCTATAAACAGGTTTTTACCGGCGGGGAATATGACGAATGGTTCAGAACCTTTGCACCGGAGGATAAACCCTATGAGGCCGGCGATATCATAAAACTTCCGAACCACGCAAAAACACTTAAAGCTATTTCCGAAACCGGTGCGGATGCTTTCTATTCCGGCGATATCGCAAGAAAAATAGATGCGGACAGCCGGGAGCACGGAGGTTTTCTCCGCTATGAGGATCTTGCAAAGTACGAAGCAAAATGGGTGGAACCTATAAAGGTCGGCTACCGAGGGTATGAGATTTGTGAAATTCCGCCCAATGGCCAGGGAATAACCGCTCTTATGGCGCTCAATATTCTTAAAGAATTTGATTTTGCAGAAAAAGACTGCGCAAGAACATATCATCTCCAGTTGGAAACCATGAAAATGGCCTTTGCGGATTCGCTTCATTACGTTACCGATCCGGAATACATGGATATCGATTATAACGACCTTTTAAAACCGGAATACGGAAAAGAAAGAGCGAAGGAAATCGAAGATCAAGCGAAAATATATACCCATTCGGTACCGCCCAAAAGCGGAACGGTATATTTCTGCTGTGCGGACGGAGAAGGAAACATGGTTTCCTACATCCAGTCAAACTATATGGGCTTCGGTTCCGGAATCGTTGTAAAGGATACGGGAATATCTCTTCAGAACAGGGGAAGCGATTTTTCTCTTGATAAAAACGACGCAAACTGCCTTATGCCCGGAAAACGTACATATCATACTATTATCCCCGGATTTTTTTTAAAGGACGGAAAAGCTGTCGGTCCTTTTGGTGTAATGGGAGGATATATGCAGCCCCAGGGCCATGTTCAGGTGGCCATGAACTATATCGACTTTGGTCTTGATCCGCAGCAGTCCCTCGACGCACCAAGGTGGCAGTGGATGCGTGATAACAGCGTTACGGTGGAAACATCGTTCAGCACAGAAATTGCAAAACAGCTTAAAGATAAGGGCCACAACATAAGAGTTGACCTCAATACTCCAAGCTTTGGCCGCGGCCAGATGATAGTCCGCCTTGAAAACGGAACTTTGGTAGGCGGAACGGAATCCAGAACGGACAGCAATATTGCCTGTTACTGAAAAGAGGAGAAATCTATGGTAAAACAAATCGTCCATGACCCAATGTTCCTTGCGCAAAAATCAGAAAAGGCATCCAAAGAAGACCTTAATACGGTAAAGGATCTTCTGGATACCCTTGAGGCAAACCGCCTTGGCTGTGTTGGAATGGCGGCGAACATGATAGGCGTTAAAAAACGCATAATCGCCTTTGATAACGGCGGAAAATATTCCGTTATGCTCAACCCGGAGATAATCAAAAAATCCGGTGAATACGAAACGGAGGAAGGCTGTCTTTCCCTTTCCGGAATGCGGAAAACAAAGCGTTTTCAGTTTATAACCGTCCGATATCAGAACGAAAAATTTGAAACAAAAACAGAGGGCTTTTTTGGCTGGACTGCCCAGATAATCCAGCATGAGATAGATCACTGCGGCGGTATACTGATATAAAAAATGCCCCGCAAAAGCGGGGCAAATTTTTAATTAAATTACGCAAAAATTATAAAATGCATTCCGCAGGCGCAAAGTATTCCGAGAATGATGCCGGTAATAACCTGAAGAGGGGTATGGCCGACAAATTCCTTAAGAACGACCTCCGGAAGTTCATTTTTTGAAAATTTTTCAAAGGAATCAACAAGGATGTTGAGAAGCTTTGCGTGCTTGCCCGCCTCAAGGCGAACGCCCATGGCGTCGTGGCAAACGATTATTGCAAGGATTCCGCTTATGGCAAATTCAAAAGAACCGAAGCCATAGGTAAGCGCACTTATGGTTGCAAGGGAAGAAACCGTTGCGGAATGTCCGCTTGGCATGCCTCCGTCACCGAAAAGTCTTGAAAAATCCCAGCTTTTTGTAATAAACGCATGTATAAAAACCTTAAGCACCTGGGCAACGGTCCAGGAAACAACAGCGGTTATAAAAAATTTATTTGTAATAAAATCAAAAATCCAGTCCATCAAAAATTCCTTTGCTTTATAATTCCATCACAGGTAAAACCTTAATGTGATGCACTATAATGTTATACTTTATTGATTTGGATGTCAAGAAGAAGGGGGAATGTTTTTATGATAAAAAAACGGATAAATAAAACGGCATTGGGCGCAATGTTTCTTGCGGTGGGTATTGTTCTTCCTTTTTTTACCGGCCAGATACCCCAGATAGGAAGTATGCTTCTTCCGATGCATATTCCGGTTTTTCTTTGCGGACTTATCTGCGGCGGAAGATACGGGGCGGCTGTTGGTTTTATAATGCCCCTTATGCGTTCATTCCTTTTCGGAATGCCGCCTATTTTTCCAACAGCGATAGCCATGGCTTTTGAACTTTCCGCATACGGATTCATCGTTGGCTTTGCATACGAAAAAGCCCGCTGGCACTGTATAAAATCCCTTTACCGCTGCATGATAGCGGCAATGCTTGGCGGAAGAGCCATTTGGGGAATTGTTATGCTGGTGCTTCTTGGAATCGGAACAGAGGGTTTTACCGCAGCAGCCTTTATTTCCGGAGCATTTTTAAACGCTGTTCCGGGAATAATCCTTCAGTTTATTATGATACCCGGCATAATGCTTGCCCTTGATAAGACCCATCTTGTTCCTTTTGGCAAAAACGAAAAAGCAAAATTTTATAAAAATGCCACAGACTGATATTTACACCGCGGCTATGCGGTGATATTATAAAAACAAGAGCAAAACAAGATTTTATCCTGCATCCCGAAAAGTTAATATTTTTAAAAAAGCCGCGGAAAAAACGCGGTTTATTTTCCTTTACTTATTTTTTCATAGATTACGGGAGAAAAACATGGAAATTAAATATAAAAACATTGTTTTGCGCGATATGAAAGAAAGCGATATCGAAGACGAGATACGCTGGAACACCGTTGAAACCGATTGGGCACATTGGGATGCCCCATGGGAATCGGAACCGGAGCTTCTTACCTTCGATGCCGAAAAACACCGCCGAAAGGAACTTGAATTTCTTTCAAAACCAAAAAGCGAACCCCGCTGGGGATTTGAAATAGATTTCGGCGATAAACATATAGGTGCGGTAAGCTCCTACCTGATGAACGAAAACTTTGAATGGACACCTTTAAAAACCGCAGAAAATGGCGAAAAACTTTTCCGCGCGGTGGGGATAGAAATCTGCGAAAGCAGTTTTTGTGAAAAAGGCCTTGGAACAAATGCCCTCGGCGCTTTTATAAAATATTATCTCGATCTTGGCGAAACGGAGATCTATACCCAGACCTGGAGCGGAAACGTAAGGATGATACGCTGTGCGGAAAAACTCGGTTTTGAGGAATGTATGCGAAAAAAGAATTTTCGCCTTGTTCACGGAGAAAGGTATGACGGTCTTTCTTTTAAGCTGAACCTTAGAAAGTTTGAAGAATTTTTAAAGAAATAAAAAGCGGAACGGCAGAAATGCCGTTCCGCTTTTTTATATAACAGTTTTAAGAAAAGATTCAAGTTCCTCGGCGGATTTAAAGTCGCTTTTGGGTCTGTCGGCCTTTATTTCAAAAGGTTCGCCGCCGGCAACAACTATTCTGTCACAGAGGGAAAATGCCTCTGCAGGGCTGTGAGTGATTATGAGAGCTGCTTTTTCGGCCAGTTCGGATTTTATTATATCAAGAACCTCCGTAAAAGTTTTTATGTCAAGCCCCCGAAGGGGTTCATCCATATAATAGCAGTCGCCGCCGAAGGCAAGGGCTCTTGCAATGGCAAGGCGCCGCTGCATTCCGCCGGAAAGTTCGTCGGGATATTTATCCGCATCCGCAGAAAGCCCGACTTTTTCAAGATACTGCATGGCTTTTTCTTTTTCGATGTTTACCGCGGCAAGATTTTCAAGAGCGGTGCACCAGGGAAGAAGCCTGTCCTCCTGAAAAACAAAGGAGGGGCGTTTTGCATCAAATGGAATGATCTCTCCGCCCTGCGGCTTTAAAAATCCGGCGGCAAGTTCAAGAAGAGTTGTTTTTCCAAAACCGGAAGGACCGAGAACAGCGGTGGAAACACCCTCTTTTGCAGAAAAACAGAAGTTTTTAAGGATAACCTTTTCCCCATAAGAAAAATCAACATTTTTAAATTCAAGCATTTTTGCGTCCTCCTTTCTTCGTCAGCCAAAGGATGAGTCTTTCGAGCAGAACGCTGAGCACGACAACAGCTGCGGTCCATGCAAAAGTATCGACGGTTTCAAAATAAATCTTCGAATCATGGAGCGCGGAGCCGATGGAATCTTTATAGGGGCAGATTACTTCTGCAGCGATACCGGCCTTCCAGGCCATACCAACAGCACTGTTGAGCGCGGCGACAAAAAACGGTCTTACGGAAGGGAGGGTTATGCGCAAAAAACGCTCCGTTTTTGAAAGGCCAAAGGCTTTTCCCATTTGGATAAGGTCTTTATCAACGGAAAGAATGCCTTTTTCTGTGTTGGCCCATACAGTCGGCAGAACTATGAGCACGGCAGTGAATATCGGAACGTTTTCAACGGTGAACCAAAGTATCGCAAGTATAATAAAAGAGGCAATAGGAGTTGCTTTTATAACGTGAAGAGCGGGTGCAAAAAGGGAATGGAGAAAGGGAGAAGCTGCCGTGAGCACAGCAACAACAGTTCCGAGCACCGTTCCTATAACAAGACCGGAAACGACCCTGAAAAGGGAGGTTATAACCGAGAGCCAAAAGCCTGTTTCTTTGCAAAAATCAAAAAGTCTTTCAAAAACAGAAAGGGGTGACGGAATAAGAATGTCATGGCCGACGCACATATGAACTATCTGCCAAAGAGAGAGCCAAAAAACAGCAGAAACTGCATAGGAAAGCCATTTCTTCACTTTATACCGTCACCTTCTTTCGTAAAAATCAAGGAATAAAATCAGCCGTAAAAATCCTCGCCGGGCATTTTGCCGCCGATGCTTGCGGGATTTGCTTCATAAAGAATGCCAAGGAAGTTTTCGAGCACGGATCTGTATTCCTCGCCGCTGAGCCATACGATATTGCAGCGGGGAATTGCATTTTCCGCAACGGCTGCAGCTGCTATTCCGTATTTTTCGATAAGTGCGCCTGCGGCGGCAGGATCGGAATTTGTGAATTCGATGCTCATGCCGTAATCTTTTACGAACTCGGCAACAGCTTCGGGGTTTTGTTCAAGAAATTCCTTGCGTACGGCAATGCCGCCCATGGTCATAACATTACCGGTGAGCATTTCCCATTCTTCGGAAAGGTTGAGTGCAACGCGGAAGTTTTCGCTTTTGGTCATAACGTTGGTAACAAAGGGCTCGGGGAGCATTACGATATCGTATTTTCCGGTAATGGCAAGGGTTGCGGCTTCGGTATGTTCGCTTGCCCAGAAGATTTCGGCGTTTACGCCGTTCTCTGCAAGGATGTGATTGAGCACGGATTCTGCGGTGCTGCCTTTTCCGGAGGCAAGAATGGCCTTGCCTTCAAGGTCAGTAATGCTCGAAATGCTTTCGCCGTGCTCAAGAATATAGAGAACGCCAAAGGTGTTTACACCAAGAGCGGCTATTTTGCCTTCGGTTTTGTTATAAAGGGCAGAAATTGCGTTGGTGGGAAGGGCGGCAATATCAAGGTCACCCTGAATAAGGCGTCCGGTAAGTTCATCTGCGGCGCCGGCAACGGTAAATTCATAGCTGTTGAGGGTAAGACCCTGCTCATTCTGTTCCATAAGCCATGCGGCACCCATGCCGGTGGGGCCTTTGAGCATGCCGACTTTAACTTCTGCTCCGGCAAAAGCAGGTTCTTCCGGTTCTTCGGGTTCGGATTCCGGTTCGGAAGAGGTAAGGGGGTCTTCGTTTTCGGGTACGATGGGTTCGTCAGGTTCGTTTGAGCATGCCGCCATGCTCATGATCATAATAAGCGCGATGATAAGGGAAAAAAGTCTTTTCATTTTTTTATCCTCCGTAAAAACCTTATATCAAGGTTTTAATATTACAATTTTTTTGCCGTCTTTTGATATGGCCCCTTTTTCACAAAGGGTATCGAATGCGCGGTAAACGGATGCGCGGCTTATGCCGAGCATCTGGGCGATTTTTGAAAAGGAACAGCCAAATTCAAATTCCGTTCTTCCGTTGGCTGTTGTTAAAAGCCATCGCAAAAGTTTTTCGGATGCTTCTCCTTCCGAAAAAGCGGAAAGTTTTTTGTTGAGAAAATGTATTTTTTCCGAAAGAAGAACGGCGTATGCCTTTGCAAATTCCGGATACAGAGAAAAAGCTTCCTCAACAAGCTCCTTCGGGAATATTGCCAGCCGAAGAGCCGCCTCGCTTGTAATCTCGGATGGAAACTCCGCCTCTTCATAAAAAAGCGTCGCCATGCCGAAAACATCGCCATCGGAAAGGCTGTTTATCACCGTTCGTCTTCCGTCAAGACCGATTTTTGAAACAGTTGCTTTGCCTTTTATAATAAGAGCAAGGCAGCGGCTGAAACTTTTTTTGGTCATGATGGTTTCGCCTTTTTTTGCAGTGATAAAAACAACGCGGTCTTTAAATCTGTCGATATCTATATTTTTGAAAAGCGGACTTTTTAAAAAAGCCTCGCGGTCGCCTGCTGTCATAAAAATCCCCCATTTCTGTATCATATAATACAATATAACGGTGCATCCGTCAATATATTAACGGAAAATAATAAAATAAAAGGGACGGCTTGCATGCCGTCCCAAATAAATTTTTGTTTTATCTTGTTCCATGAAGATTAAGGAATTCGTCATCCCTCGGGCGGGACTGTATCTGGGTCCAGCAGGGGAAGAATCCTGCCGCGGAACCGGTGTTCGGAGAAATGTTTCTTGAAGAAGGGCCGCCGTAATAGGGAACTTTTCCTTTTTCGATAACAGCATCTTTAATAAGCGCAAGAACATTTTCTGCGGCAAAGCCAAAGCGCTCTTCCGGAACAATACCGATGCTTACTCTCCAGAGAAGGGGGCTTTCTTCAAAGGCAGCGGCCATGCCGATGATTTTTCCGTTTTTTCTTGCGGCAAGAACAAGGGTGATGGGGCCATGGCTTTCAAGGTCAAAAACGTCTTTTGCGGCGGGTTCGTTTTTAAAACGGTCAAAGCCGGATTCGATTATTTCAACGTCGTATTTTGCCTCGGTTTTGGGAAGGGAGGTATCCGGAACATAGTATTCATAGATATTATCGACGTTGTGGCCGTGAAGATAGAGGATCTCGCTGAGCATGATGAGAGATTTGGATTCAAAAACCCAGTTGGGGTCCTTGCCTTCAAAAATGCGTTTAAAGTCCGGAACCATACTCGGTTTTACGGAAAAAACTGCAGAGCCGCCAAAGCAAACGGCCTTCATGGCTCTTTCACCGCCGTTTTTAAGTTCGGTAACAACAAGTTTATAGGATTCGAGATCCTTTTCGGTGCAGTTATAATCAGCGATAAGCTGTTTTTTTACGCAATCGATAACGTCGGGTCTGTTCATAAGGAAAACTCCTTTCCGTTTTTGGGTTTACTTTTTGTATATTTTTGTCGAAGAATTACATATTGTTGATAAATTCTTTGATATTTTCTTCTTTTCCAAGGCAGCTGCCCTGAACAAGTTCCGGTTTTCCGCCGCCGCGGCCGGAAAAATTTGTATTTATGGCTTTTGCAATAAGGGAGCAGTTTTCTGTTTTTGAAGAAACGGCATATTTATAATTTTCGCCTTCGCCGGAAAAAACAGCGGCGATTTTAAATCTTTCCGCAAGGGTGAGGCAAAAGCGGCGAAGCTCATCCGGGGTCAGGTCTTTTTCAAAAACACAGACTTTTTCTCCGGTTCCGAGTTTTTCTGCCTTAAGGGCAAAAAGCTCTTTTTTGAGGGAAGATTCATATATTTTATGCTCGGTTATTTCATTTTCAAGGCGGGAAACAGCGGTGCAAATTTCCTCCGGCTTTACGGAAAGGTTATTTGTTACCTTAAGGACGTTTGCGTTTTTGCGCTGATAATCAAGAAAAGCGCGTTTTCCGCAAAGCATGAAAAGCCTTGTTCCGCCTTTATAATTCTGGAACGATGTTATTTTAATTATACCTATTTCTCCGGTTTTTTCAACATGTGTTCCGCAGCAGGCGCAGATATCATACCCAGGAACGGTAACAATGCGGACTTTTCCGCTAAGCTTTTTCTTGCTGCGATAGGGAAGAACCTCAAGTTCCTCCGGAGAAGGATAGCTTATTTCTATGGGAAGATTTTTCTGAACAGCCTCGTTTGCGGAAAGTTCAAGCATATTGACCTGTTCTTCGGAAAGAGGAACGTCAAGGTCGAGGGTGGTTTCCTCAAGGCCAAGGTGAAATCCAACGTTCGTCGCGCCGAAATGTTTATGGGCAAGGCCGGAAAAAATATGTTCTCCGCTGTGCTGCTGCATAAAATCAAAGCGGCGGAGCCAATCTATCTTTCCAAAGATCGTTTCTCCTTCGGGAACCGCTTTTTCAAGAAAATGATGTATGATTCCCTCTTTGTCCTCCTGAACGTCAAAGACTTCTATGCCGGAAAGACTTCCCTTATCGGGAAACTGGCCGCCGCCCTCCGGAAAAAACGCGGTGGCATCAAGAACGGCATCAAAACCCTTTTCCGTTTCGATGCAGGAAATCACCTTTGCGGAAAATTCGGTCATATATGCGTTTTCGTCAAAAAGACGTTTTGTTGCGTTCATAGGAAAAACCTTCTTTTGCTTATTATAAGATAAGTATAACATTATTTTACAAAAATGACAATTGAAAAAACGCCTTCAATATGTTATTGTATATCTGTATTATGGGGAAAGGGGCGATTTTTTTGCCGAAGGTTGTTCTTGTTACCGGCGGAAGCCGCGGAATAGGAAAGGCGGTTTGCGAAAAATTTGCGGAAGAAGGATATCTTGTTGCCGTAAACTTTGAAAAAAACGAAGAAAAGGCCCTTTCTCTTGCAAAAAAAATCGGCGGAAAGGCCTATCAGGCGGATGTTTCCGACTATAATGCGGTTTGCGCCATGTTCGATAAAATAGAGAATGAACTTGGCGAAGTGGAAGTTCTTATCAACAATGCGGGAATTTCCGTTTCCGGCCTTTTTCAGGACTGCAGCGATGAGGAATGGGACCGCATTTTCGGCGTTAACGTAAAGGGCGTTTTCAACTGTTCAAAACGCGCCGTCGGAAAGATGGTAAAAAACCAAAAAGGCTCCATCGTCAACATTTCATCCATCTGGGGCGTTACCGGCGCAAGCTGCGAATGTCATTATTCCGCAACAAAAGCCGCCGTTATCGGCTATACCAAGGCTATGGCGAAGGAACTGGGCCCTTCCGGAATAAGGGTAAACTGCGTTGCTCCCGGCGCTGTTGATACGGATATGAACGCAAACCTCACCAAAGAGGACCTTGATGCCTTTGCGGAAGAAACCGCTCTCGGCTATATCGCAGAGCCGAAAGAGATTGCGGAAGCGGTTTTCTTTGCCGCAAGCGAAAAGGCAAGCTATATCACCGGCGCCGTTATAAACGTAAACGGCGGATGCGTGATATAATACTTTGCAAAAACACATTTTCGTGTTATAATATAGTTTAATCGAAAGATTTTATACAGTTTTTAATCTACTCACGGAGGAATTATAAATGATCAGACTTACCGGAACACAGAGAGAACTTATGGAGATCCTTTGGGAAAACGGAAGCATGACCCTTCATGCTCTTACCAAAGCTGCCCTCGGCAACGCTGTTACCCCCAACAGAACCGACGCTATCCGCGTTGTTCTTCTTCAGATGGTAACAAAAGGCGCAGTCAGCGAGGACGCAACCGTTTCTCCCCATATCTATACTCCTATTGTTGAGAGAGATGAAATTGGCTTTGAATCCGGTTTTGTCGATGTTGCAAGAGCAGAGGGCAACGCTATACTCACCGCTCTTTCCTGCGGAATGGGACTTCCCGGCGAAGTTTACAGCGAAAACCGCGGCCGCGAAATAGACGAGAAAAAAGGTACCTTCCAGCGCACTGTTACCGACGAGGCCCGCAAAGAGGCTATCAAGGAAGTTATGGCACAGATCTGCCGCGAGCGCGACGAATATGAAGCACAGAAAGCCGCAGCAAAAGCTGCCGCAGAAGCAGAAAATAAGGAGGAATAATCAGATGGAAGAAACCGAGTACAGATACGACACACAGCTCCTTATTGAAGGAACCGACCTTGACGAGGACGAGATCCATGATTATCTTATGAACGAAATCCCCGGCGACTGCCTTATCGTTGTTGGCGACGAAGAGCTTATCAAGCTTCATTATCACACCAACACCCCCTGGAAAGTTCTTGAATACTGTGCAACCAAAGGCGAGATCTTCGACATTGTTGTTGAGGATATGGACCGCCAGTCCAGAGGCCTTCAGGGCTGATAAACCGCTTGTTAAAAAGAAAAATCCCGCTCGCAAGAGCGGGGCTTTTTATTTCGATTATAATTAATCTTCGTCCTCTTCGGAGGGTTCTTCACAGGAATGCCAGACGGTGTTGACGTCGTGGGTATGCTGATAGTTTAGGGTTGTTATTTTCGTATTAAGTGATATAATAAAGTTGCGACGCAACTTAATAAATGACCTTATAACGGTGTGTATTTTTATCTTCCGATAAAAATGCATGCTCTATTTTCGCATACCGTTATTTGGTCGAAAAGTTGTGTCGCAGCAAACTGAGCTATGCGTTTTTTAGTGCGTAGCTTAGGCTGCGCACTTTTTTATTGTGAAAGGAGGGGAGTTATGTCGAGAAAATACATATACAACCCAAAAACGAACTGCCTTCATATTGAAGGGTGCTGTTGTCATGCTAAACCAAGACCTGAATACATTATATTTAATAGTGAAAACGAAGCTGTTGAATATGATGGCCGAGCGGTTAGCGTATGCAAAATTTGTCAAAAAAATCGTGATAAAAAATAATAGGTAAAATATGGTTCATTCGCAAACTGTTTATCTGCTAATTTATTTTTGGAAAGGGTGCTAATTATGTTTAACGAGAAAAAAGCAATTTGGATTGATATATATAAAACAATAGTAATTCTTTCATTTTGGGGTTATTTAATAGGTGGTATATTGTTGGGACCTATTGATGGGTTTGGATTTATAGACATTTTTGGTCTTGGCGGCATAAGTTTGTTTCTGTGGCCTATTGTAGGTGTTATCCTTGCTTTTACAAACTTGGTAAGCGGGATGTTAATTATAAATTTTTTGAATAATGTTCAAGCCATTCGCATGAAAATCGAAGAAAAAAGCAACTAAAAAAGGGAGCATTTTGCTCTCTTTTTTAACTTTCCAAAAGTTCAAGATACTTGTAAATTGTAGTTCTGTCAGTAAAAAAACACCCGCTCCATCGGAGCGGGTGTTTTATCTCGATTAAAATTAATCTTCGTCCTCTTCTTCGGGCATTTCCCAGGAATGCCATACGTTGTTGACGTCGTCATTATCTTCAAGTGCAGCAAGAAGTTTCTGCATTTTTACGATAGTGTCGGGGTCGGTGATGGCAGTGGTGGTCTGGGGAATGTAGGCAACGTCTGCGCTTTCAAAACGGTAGCCCATTTCATAAAGTGCATCACGAACTGCGGGGAAATCGTTGGGAGCGGTATAGATCTCTGCAACGCCGTCTTCATATTTAAAGTCGTCGCCGCCTGCTTCCATAACGTCTTCCATAAGTTTGTCCTCATCAAGATCCTCATCTGCAATTACGATAAGGCCTTTGCGGTCAAACATAAAGGAAACGGAACCGGTCTGGCCAAGGTTGCCGCCGTATTTGGAAAAATAGCTGCGAACGTCGCCGGCGGTTCTGTTGCGGTTATCGGTAAGGGTCTCAACAATAACTGCTACGCCGCAGGGGCCGTAACCTTCGTAAGTGATCTCTTCAAAGGTGGTTTTATCGCCAAGGCCGGCAGCTTTTTTGATGGATCTTTCGATGTTGTCGTTAGGAACGTTGTTTGCTTTTGCTTTAAGGATAAGAGCCTGGAGTTTGCTGTTGTTTGCGGGATCGGGGCCGCCTTCGCGAACAGCAACAGTGATCTCTTTACCGATTTTGGTAAAAACTTTGCCGCGGGCTGCGTCGATGCCTTCTTTTTTACGTTTAATGGTACTCCATTTGGAATGTCCGGACATTATATATCTCTCCTTGCAGGGAAAATTATTTTACAGATTATTTTAACATATATAAATAGCTTTTGCAAGCCGTTATTTGATAAAAGTACCCCGTGTTCAAAATCGAACCCGGGGTACTTTTGTTTATAAGCCTATAAATTGAAGAACGATTCCCGTAAGAACGGAAACGGCAAAAAGAAAACCAACAAGTCGGAGACATTCTATCTTATCAACGTCCGTGCGGAAAAGAACAAGAAGGCCGGTTCCGGCGCCAACGGAAAGTCCCGCAAGGGCAGAACCGAAGGAAAGGGCGCCTTCCGCATAAAGCTGGGCGATGATAATGGAAGAAGCGCAGTTGGGGATAAGGCCAACAAGGCCGGTAACAACGGGCTGAAGAAAACTTTCGGACATCATGAATTTTGCAAAAGCCTCTTCGCCGACGGCATGGATGCAAACCTCAAAAGCAAGCATCACAACAAAGATAAAAGCAAAAGTTTTTGCGGTATGAAGAACGGTGCTTTTGAAAAGGCCGTGTTCACCTTCGGTATGACAGTGGGAATGTTCCTCCTCAACAGCCTCGATCTCCTCCTTTGTGATGTTGAAAAGACCAAATCTGTCCACCATAAAGCCCGCGGCTATTGCAAGAACAAGCTTTGAACCGATGAGCGGAAGGATCATTTTCGCGCTTTCGGGATTTGAAATGAGAACAGGAATAGCCTCGTCGCTGGTGGAGATGAAAACCGCAAGAAGGGTTCCGGCGGTGATTATGCGGTTGGAATAAAGGTTTGCCGCAACAACAGAAAAGCCGCATTGGGGAACGATTCCAAGAAGTGCGCCAACGGCGGAACCTGCTTTTCCGAATTTTGCAAGCCATGCGGCAAATTTTTCGGAATGGCGGTGTTCAATAAATTCTATTAAAAGATACGCGCCGAAAAGAAAGGGGATAGAAGCGGCGGTATGCTCGAGGGTATGAAAAAAAAGATGGATAAATTCGTGCATCTGTTACCTCGCCGGGATTAATTTTTCGAAAACATATTATATTTTAAAAAACGCCCGTTAGTCAATATTTTTTGCAAAAATTTTGTCAATAAAATTTTTATGATGAGTTTGTGATGGAAAAAGAAGACGAAAAAGCGGCGCTTTTTGCGCCGCAATTTTAAAACATAAATCAGATGTTTACGATCTCGCCTTCCTGGCCGCAGATTCCGGCGGCATTTGCTTCGTCGGTATCGATATGCATTGCAAGGGCGGAAGTGGGGGTTACGCGAACAAGAACGTCGCCGAAGATAGTGGATCTTTCGGGGGATGCGATCTTAACGCTGACGATCTGTTTATCTTTTACGCCAAGCTCCTCTGCGTCTTTGGGGAGCATATGGATATGACGCATTGCAACGATGGCGCCTTCGGAAAGTTCAACTTCGCCGCAGGGTCCAACAAGCTTGCAGGGTGCGGAACCGCCAAGGTCGCCGCTTTCGCGGATGGGAGCGGTGATGCCGATGGAGCGGGCGTCGGTAAGAGAAAGCTCAACCTGGGTCTGGGGTCTGGTGGGTCCAAGAATGGTAACACCGGAGATGGTGCGCTTTGGGCCGACTACGTCAACTCTGTCAAAAGTTGCAAACTGACCGGGCTGGGAAAGATCTTTGCGGAATTTAAGTTCATAGCCTTTGCCGAAAAGGGTTTCAAGATCCGCGGCGGAAAGGTGAACATGACGTGCGGAAGTTTCGATAATAAAAGTTTTGCTCATGGTTTTCCTCCAAAATTTTACTTTAACTATGATATTATAAACTATGTTTCGGCATAAAACAAGTTAAAACCCCTGTTTTCGCATTGAAAACAGGGGTTTTGTGCAATTATTTTAAAAAATCGGAGATATTATCCAAACATTTTTTCAGCAAGCTCCGCAGAGGAAAGAAGGTCGCCATTTTTCATGTCATCAATGGAATTTGCTCCAACGCCGAGGACGTAGAAATATTCGCTCTGTCCGTCGTTCATAAGAATGCCGTCGGCATAACCGATAAGCCTTACATTTCTGCATTCGGTGGTCCGAAGGTCAAGTTTTTTTGCAAGGTCGGAAAGTTCCGGTGTTTCCGGCATGATAAACCTTTCGCCGTTATCTTCCGGAAAGCGCATGCCAAAAACATAGACCCCGTCTGTATAGGTGAGCTCCATGGTGCTTACCTCTCCGTTTTCAAGATAGGATACAAAAAATCTGTCCGTCGGAACAATAAGTTCGGAAAAAGTTTTTCCGTTTTTGATGTCCGCCTTAAACATCTGATAATCCGATCCGTCGGAGTAATAATATTCGGTCTGATATATGCGGGTAAATTTTTCGGTATCTATTTCACCGGTATAATCGGCTGTATCAAAAGCCGCGTTTTCCGGTTCGGTGTAATAGATTTTGCAGAGTTTTTCAAAGGCGGAAATGGTATTTGAAACAATGGGCTCCGGCTCAAGAAATTCAAATGCCGGCCATTCTGTATTCTGACCTTCAACGTTATAAACAAAGCTTTTTTCATCACCGGCAAGATGGATTATCAGCCAGCCGCCGTTATAAACCGCCTTCCAGATTTCATCACCGCTGTTAGTGTATGCGCCAAAACAAAGTCCGCCGCCGGTAGGAGGATTAGGTTCGCTGTTTTCATCAAAAACTCCGGGTTCAAAACCGTTTAGAAAGCGAAAAACCGCTTCAACATCTTCGAGGGAGATTTCGCCGTATCTTACTATGTCATGGGCATCCGCAGCTTTAAGCACAGATATTTCCGGAGAAAAAAGAAGGTTTTTCCAGCGGTCAAAATGGTCCGTAAGTTCATAAACATAGTCGGAAGAAGGGCTTTCGTTTTCGTTCCAGATTTCTATGTTTTTGACCGCTGTTCCAAGGATGTGTGAAACATCGGGTATTTCTTCCGGTTTTTCTTCGGGAACTTCATCAGGAATATTTTCAGGAGTTTCTTCCGGAACAGTTTCCGGGATATCTTCCGGTTCTGAAGCGGTTGGAATATCGCTGTTATCTTTTGCGGGCAAATCCTTTTCACAGGAGCAGAAAACAAAAATCATCAAAGCCGCCAAAAGAAAAAATATGGTCTTTTTCATAAAAAAGCCCCCTTTTATTTTATCCTTCTGTAATAATAGTGTGATTTTTTTCTTCTTTTTGTTGCGTTTAAAAGAAAAATATTCCATTTTTAACTATTGCGTAAGTAATAGTTGACAAATTGCTTTTACAAATGTAAAATACAGATAAGTTAGACGTTTGTAAAAAATTATGGCGAAACATTTTTTTGTTTTTTTACACTTTATATATGAAAGCATTTTTCAAAAAGAGGTGACATAAATGAAAAAAATAATTGCGTTTTCTGCGGCGGTCATAATGCTTTTATCCTTCACCGCCTGTGAGGAGAAACCGCACGTACTGTCGGAGGATATTTCCGATTTGGAGGTTTCCGAACCGGAAAAACCGGATAAGGACGCTCTTTATGAGGAAATAATACTCAATTTTGGCGCAAGAAAAGATGAGGATGAAAAATACAGGGTCGAAGGCGATTTTAGTTTTTACCGCAGTGAAAGCGGCTATGAAAACTTCCATAATTTCGGTATGGACGATGATGTTCTTTACGGAATAGGAAGTATGCTGGGCGAAGAAGAGCTAAAGGAATTTACTGTGGGCAACGGAAAAATCGAAGCTTTTCCCGGTGATATTTTTGAAGAAACCGCATACAGATATTTCGGGATCTCCGCAAAAGCGCTTAGGAATACCATTCATTATTGCGAAGAAAACGGCGAAGGATGCTATTATCCTTTCGGTATGGTCTATAATGAGGAAGACCCGGAAATTATCGTTGAAAATATTATCGAAAACGAAGATGCCATAACTTTTTATTTGAACATTGATTATAAAAACAACGCGAATGATGCTTTTGCTGTACTTTCAGTAAAACTACTGCCGGACGGCGGATATAATTATGTAAGCTATTCCGTGGAAAAAACAGGTGAACCGGAGCAGGAAGAAACGGATTCCATGACTTTTAAGCTCGGTTCAAAGGGCGAAACGGTTGAGCTTTCTCCCAATGACAGTCTTGGTGAATGGGTTTTGATAAAGCTTGATGTTGATTATTATTCCGAAGCGAATATGACGGATTCCCTGGATGCGGAATTTTCCGGAAATGTTGAACTTAAAGGCCATATCGAGCGCAACGTGATGTCCGAGTATGCCTATGATTTTGTAATAGACAAAAGTGAATATGACAGAATGCCATGGCTCGTTTCGGATGAATTTAAGGCGTTTCGCGGACGTTTTATAATGGATATCCCGGAAGGGCTTGAAAATACCCCAAATCTCGACTGGGACGAAGTTCTTCCTTGTAAGATAACGATAGTCAATTACAGAATAAGCTGCGCATATACAGAAACAGCGGATACTGCCGATGTTATAAAAATCGAACCTCTTTCAGAAGAGATGCCGGCGCTTTATGAAGATATGATCCTTAATTTCGGAGCGGAATATAATCATGAAGGAAAACTTTCCGTCAAAAAAGGGCTGAGCCTTTATAATAACCGCGAAGGATATATGGATTGTTCTCTTATGGGAATGGGTTCCTATTATTCCTGGGTGATGTCAAGAACTTCCACAGAGGACAGAATCGAGGTCGAACTTCCCGGTTTTGCCGTAAAAGTTTATGCCTATGATGCGGAATTCTTTGAAAAAATGGTGTTTGAATATTTCGGAACATCGGCGGAATATCTTCGCAAATCGGAATATTATTATCCAAACCAGAATTGCTATTTTATTGACGGCCACGGAGGAATCGGCGATACAACATATATCACCTATCTTTTTGCGGAAGAAAAGGACGACCGGGTGATAATTTATCTAAGTCTTTATGACAGTTATTACGGCGCAGGAAAGTATGCCCTTACGGTAAAACTTTTGCCCGATGGCGGATATAATTATATAAGCTATTTGCCGGAATAAGGAGATGATTTTATGAAGAAAATTTTTGCGCTTTTGCTTGCATTTGTTATGATTTTTTCTTTTGCCGCCTGCGGCAAAGAAGAACCGCAGAACGAAAATCCAAAAAACGAAGTTCTTGAAAACGACGGCGAACTTATAGATATTGAACCAAATGAAGAAGAGGAGCCTAAACAGACAAAAGAGGAAATTTATGAGGAGATGCTTCTAAACTTCGGGGCAAAAAAAGACGGCGGAAAAATAAGGGTAAATAAAACGGTAAGCCTTTATAATATGACGGATGGATTTGAGGACGGAACAAAGCTTGATGAAAATGATTATTTTTGCTGGGCAATGTTCTATTTTAAACGTGAATACGATTATGAAAAGCAAAGGGAACTCTTTACAGGAGCGGGCGAAAATAACGGCTGGGCATATCCTTCGGAATATTACGAACCGGCGATTTATAAATATTTCGGAGTTCCGAAAGAAGTACTCCGTGGGGGCGAACTTTATAATGCCGAAAATGATTATTATCACATCGGCGCAGGCGGCGGGGTTGGAATTTCCCCGGCAGTTATAGTCAACAGCATTGACGAAACAGATGAGAATGTTGTTTTCCATATTACCATAGATTCTGAAACTGAAGGTTTTGAAAACTATAATATGGCCCTTACGGTAAAACTTTTGCCCGATGGCGGATATAACTATGTAAGCTATCTTCCTGAATAAATCATCCCTCCCAACACAAAACCCCGTGCTCAAATTTTGAGCACGGGGTTTTGTCATATGGGTCATGCCCATTCGCTGTTCATTTCTGTAAGCATATCGTTGCGGATATTCCAAAGTTTTGGAGAAAGGTCAACGTAATATTTATGGGGATATTCAAAACGCTTGACTTCGTCCCAAAGGGTGTCGATCTGCTCCATGCAGTATTTTTTGATTTCCTGAATGGAGGGGGATTCGTAAACGCATTCGCCGTTTACGAAAATCGGAACAAGCATCTTTTTGGCAACAACATTGGTAAGGGTCTTTTTCTTCCAGGTTGCTTCCGGATGGAAAATCTCGATAGGTTCGTCGGTGTTGGGTTCTTCCTCATTGAAAAGAGTGATGTAGTCCGCAACAGCCTTTCCGTTTTCTTTTGAATAGAAGCGATAGAAGGTCTTAAAATCCGGAATGGTTATCTTTCCTACGGATTCGCTTATTTTGATAACAGGTTTAAGTTCTCCGTCGCGCTCAACAGCAGCAAGCTTATAAACACAGCCGAAAACCGGATCGCTTTTTGCGGTGATAAGATTTTCGCCAACGCCAAAGCTGTTGATAGAGGCGCCCTGAAGAATAAGGTCGCGGATGATATATTCATCAAGGGAGTTGGAGGCAACGATATTGCAGTCCGGATAGCCGGCCTCGTCCAGCATTTTTCTTGCCTTGACGGAAAGATAGGCGATGTCGCCGGAGTCGATACGGATGCCCTTGGGACGGATGCCTTTGGGTTTAAGGACTTCGTCGAATACTTTTATTGCATTAGGAACACCGGATTTGAGCACGTTATAGGTATCAACAAGAAGGGTGCAGTTATCGGGATAGGTTTCCGCGTATGCTTTGAATGCATCGTATTCGGAACCCATAAGCTGTACCCAGCTGTGGGCCATGGTGCCTACTGCGGGAACGCCGTAATCACGGTCGGTCATGGCGCAGGCAGTTGCGGAAGCGCCGCCGATATATGCCGCTCTTGCACCAAGAACAGCCGCATCGGCGTTCTGTGCTCTTCTTGAACCGAATTCCATAACCGGTCTGCCCTGGGCGGCGCGGACTATTCTGTTGGCCTTGGTAGCAATAAGGCTCTGGTGGTTTGCAATAAGAAGAGTAACGGTTTCAACAAACTGTGCCTGAATAGCAGGGCCTTTTATTACAATGATAGGCTCCCTTGGGAAAATCGGTGTTCCTTCCGGAACGCTCCAAACGTCGCATTTGAATTCAAAATGGCGGAGATAATCAAGAAAAGTTTCGGAAAAGCATTTCTTCTTGCGGAGATATTCAATATCTTCTTCGGTGAAAGAAAGGTTTTTCATATAGTCAATAAGCTGTTCAAGTCCTGCAAAAATTGCAAAACCGCCGTTATCCGGGATGGTTCTGAAGAAAACATCAAAAACCGCAACAGTATCGCCCATGCCCTTTTCAAGATATCCGTTCATCATGGTAAGCTCATAAAAATCGGTGAGCATGCTGAGATTTCTTTCATCACGTTTCAAAATATTCACTCCTTTTGCCCTTTTTTTAAAGAGCGGATTTTTTTATCCATCTTTAATATTACCACTAATTTTTATAATTTTCAATGAAACATTTTCACAGAAAACTATTGAAATCAATTTTAAATTGAATTATTCTTGAAAACAGAAACAGATTTAAAAGCGAGGTTCAGGTTTTATGAACAAAGAAGTACTTCATGATTTCATTGAAAAACAGCAGCCTAATATCTGCCAGGTTTCTGCAATTAAGCACGGCAAATTTGTTTATTCCGATTGCTGGAACGGTTATGAAAAGGAAGACTGCACCCATATTATGTCCGCAACAAAAAGCATAATGGCTTTGCTTGTCGGAATTGCCGTCGATAAAAGGCAAATCGGAAGTGTTGACGACAAAGTTCTCGATTATTTTCCGGATTATAAAGTCAAACGCGGCGAAAAAACCATTTATGATGTTACGATAAAACACCTGCTGACCATGAGAGCGCCTTATAAGGGCAAAGGAGACCCCTGGTCGAAGGTCTGTTCAAGCGAAAACTGGACCTTTTCATCCCTTGATTTCCTTGGCGGCAGAAAAGGCATTACCGATGAATTTGATTACAGAACAGTCTGTCTTCATATTCTTTCCGGAATTTTATACAGAGCAACAAATATGAAAACCGTTGACTTTGCAAATGAATTCCTTTTTAAACCGCTTGGAATAAAAACTTATACAAATTACTATGCAAAAAGCGCGGAAGAACATGTTCAGTTCACCGTTGGAAAAACACCGAAAGAAAACATCTGGTTTGCAGACCCAAAAGGACTTGGAACTCCCGGATACGGACTTTGCATGTCGGCGGAAGATATGGCAAAAATTGGTCTGCTTTGTCTTAACAAAGGTTTTTATGACGGAAAACAAATTGTTTCTCCGGAATGGATAGAAGAGATGACAAAACCCAGAACCGTTGAAAGCAAATATTTCCGCGGAATGGATTACGGTTATCTTTGGTGGATAATTGATAGAGAAAAAGGCATTTATGCCGCCATCGGAAACAGCGGAAATGTTATTTATGTCAACCCAGAAAAGGATACCGTAATCGCCGTTTCTTCATATTTTAAGCCGACTATTTTTGACAGGGTCGATTTCATAATGGAATATATTGAACCTTTTATTGATGAAATATAAAAAAATAAAGGAGGCCTTTTTCAGCCTCCTTTTTACTTTTTATATGGTGGCGATGCCGCCGATAAATTCTTTTACCCTTTGATTTTTAGGGTTTTCAAAAATGTCTTCGGGCGTTCCTTCTTCAAGGATTTTGCCTTCATCCATAAATATGATTTTGTTTGCAACGTCCTTTGCAAAGCTCATTTCGTGGGTAACGACTATCATGGTCATCTTGCTTTCCGCAAGAGATTTTATAACCTTAAGAACTTCTGCGGTAAGCTCCGGGTCAAGGGCGGAGGTGGGTTCATCAAAGCAAAGGATGTCCGGTTTAAGGGCAAGGGCTCTTGCGATGGCGACCCTTTGCTGCTGACCGCCGGAAAGCTGATGGGGATAATAATCAAGCTTATCCGAAAGGCCGACATCGTCAAGAAGCTTTTTTGCTTCCGCTTCTATTTCTGCTTTTATCTGCTTTTTGTTTTTTCTGTAATCCGGACGCTCTTTTTCAAGAAGCTCCTTTGCAAGCATCACGTTTCCGAGAACGGTATATTGGGGAAAAAGGTTAAAGTTCTGAAAAACAAGGCCGAAATGGAGGCGTTTTTTGCGGATATTCTCTTCGCTTGTGCTCTGCTTTTTTTCTGCATCAAAAAGGGTTTCGCCGTTAACTATGATTTCGCCGGCGTCGGGAGTTTCGAGAAAATTTATGCAGCGCAAAAGAGTGGTTTTTCCGTTTCCGGAAGAACCGATCACCGCCATAACGTCGCCTTTTTCGATGGAAAAATCAATGCCTTTGAGAACTTCAAGTTCTCCGAAATTCTTTTTTAAATTTTTAACTTCAAGTATAGCCATATTTACACCTTAAAATAATCCATTTTCTTTTCAAGCCAGCCGAGGAACAGGGTAAGAAGTCCGCTGAAGAGAAGATAATAAATACCGGTAAAGAACATCGGCCAGATGATTCCTTCGGATTTTATGAAGTCCTGGCCGTTCCACATAAGTTCATAAACAGCGATTACGCGGACGAGGGAGGTATCCTTAACAAGGGTGATAATTTCGTTGCCCATGGGCGGGATAATGCGTTTTATAACCTGTAAAAGAACAACTTTAAAGAAAATCTGGCTTTTTGTCATGCCGAGAACTTCGCCGGCTTCATACTGTCCCTTTGGGATGCCCTCTATACCGCCGCGGTATATTTCGGAAAAATAGCAGGCATAGTTGAGGATAAAGGCGATCATTGCCGCAATAAAACGGCCGGTTGCGCCGCTGCCCCACCAGTTGTTGCCAAGAATAATGCCCGGTCCGTAATAAATGATAAGAAGCTGGAGCATAAGGGGCGTTCCACGTATGACCCATACAAGAAACTTGTTGAACCAGCGGACTATGCCGATGCCGCTCATGGAGCCAAAGGCAATAACAAGTCCAAGAGGAACAGCGCCCAAAAGGGTGAGCACAAATATTTCGAGGGATTTTATAAAGCCTTCGTTGAGAGAAAACAAAACCTCTTTTACTTCAAGCCAGTCGATTTGAAACATTAAAGATAATTCGATCATTTTTACCTCGTTTTTTCACCAATGTAGGGAACGCCGTTGCCAGCGTTCCCTACATTGTCGGTCATATGATTATTTTTAGGGGATTTTATTTAATGATTACGGATTCCTGAACTCCGTAGGTTTTTGCGGTTTCAAGAACGGTGCCTTCCGCACAGGCATCTGCCCAGAACTGATTAAATTTTTCAACAAGGTCGCTGCCTTTTCTAAAGCCGACTACATATTCCTCGCTGGTAAGAGAAACGGTATAAGTAAGGTCGGGATATGCGGTGTCTTCGCCGATCATTGCGCCGGCCATAAGAAGGTCGATAACGCATGCATCGGAGGTTCCTGCTGCAACTTCCATAAGAGCGTCGCTCTGGTAAGCAACTTCGGTGAAGTTAAGGCCAAGGGATTCAACGATCTCTTTACCTGCGGAACCGGCTTCAACTGCAAATGCAAGATCGGCAAGGCTTGCTTCGTCCTGATACTGATCGGCAACGTCTGCTTTAACAACAACTACCTGTGCGTTTTTGCAATAAGGATCGGAAGTTCCCATTGCGTTTTTAACTTTATCGGTAAGAGTCATGCCGTTCCATACAACGTCGATGCTCTTATTTTCAAGTTCGAAAATTTTGTTATCCCAGTCGATGACGATGAATTCAACGTCAACGCCGAGATATTCGGCAAATTCTTTTGCCATGTCAGCATCAAAGCCGATCCATTCGCCGTTTTCGTCTTCAAAGTCCATAGGGGCAAAATCGGTGATACCAACGACTATCTTGCCGTTATTGGTGATATATTCGATATCGGAAGCGGAATCATCCGCGCCGCATGCGGTAAAGCTGAGAACAAAGATAAATGCAAGAACAAGAGCGATAAGTTTTTTCATTTTAATTTCCTCCGAATGTCAAGTGAATTTTTTTGATGAAAGTTTTTGTTTTATGATAAGCTTTGCATCAATGTCGGTGTCGCTTAACTTCAGAAGGATTTTGCCATATTGCGGTCATCGTTTTTGCCTCCGTTTGTTTTACTGTGGTATCATAGTAACACTTTACCACAATAAAGTCAATAGGCAAAATGTGTTTTTTAAAAGATTTTTCGAAAATTTGCAAAAAAAGAAGGCGAAGCGCTGGAAAAAGCGCTTCGCCATATATTTTGTTATTCATTTCCGGTTTCTTCCGGTTCTGAAGAAGTTTCCGGCTCGGATGATATTTCCGGTTCTGAAGAAGTTTCCGGTTCCGGAACAACTTCCGGTTCAAAATCATCTTCTGCCGGTTCTTCGCCGGCGCTGTTATAATACTGGCTTGCGCCGGGATGCATGGTTCCGATTTTTGTTTCGGATGCGGTAACCGCATTTATGTCTGCGCCTTTTGCGTGGGCGGAGGCGATTTCATCGGTGTTGTCAAAAAGCGCCTTTACAATGCTGTAAACATTCGCCTGCTGAAGGTTGGTGCGGCAGATGAGAAGAACATCAATGCAGACTGTCGAAGAGGAGTTTGCGGTTCCATAGGTTTCTGCCGGGATCATTCCGTCGCTGAAAAAAGGGCAGCTGCGCTTAAATGAAGCGGACTGGGTAAGAGAAACGGGAAGAAGGCGTATCTCGCGGGTCTGGGAATATTCAAGGATATTTGCGCTTGGAAGGGAAGAAACCGCAAAAGCAGCGTCAATGCTTCCGGAACTAAGGGAAGACATGGCCTCGGAAAAAGTCTGGTATTTTACGGTTATCATATCATATGTAACGCCGTAGGCTTCGAGAATTTTTCTTGCAGCAGCTTCGGTGGCTGTTCCGTATTTACCGACGGCAACGGTCATGCCCGCAAGATCCGGAATTGTCTGGATATCGGTGGATGCGTTTACAACAAACTGGGCGTATTCCGGATAGAGATTTGCAACAACGGAAACGCCGCGCTGTTTATCCTCCTCATACATCTCCTGTCCCTCAAGGGCATAGTGTAGGATATCGCTTTGAACAAAACCAAAGTCGGCGTTTTCTTTAAGAAGCATCTCGATGTTGTTTACGGAGCCGCTTGTTGTAGTAACGTTTGTGGTGCTCTGGGAATATTTATCCCAAACAGAAGCAAGAACGGTGCCGAGGGAATAATAGGTTCCGCCGGCTTTTCCGGTGGCGAACATATAGCTTCCGCCGACTGTTTCGTTTTTTCCGGAACAGGAACATAAGGGAAGGATTGCCGCCAGAAGAAGGGCGATTATCTTTGTTTTTTTCATTTTTTATTCTCCTTTTAATTTAAGGAAACTTATATAGAGCGAAGCAAAAAATTCCTTCGGAACATATCTGCAAAGGGTGCGAAGGTCGCGGTTTGGGTTTTCGGAAGAAGCAATTTCCGGCCAGAGGGAAACAAGATATGCGGTGATATCCCTTTTATCCGCGCCGGAAAGCTGGCCGAGTTTATAATTGAGGGGCTTTGGAGTTCTGAAAACCGCGGACACAGGATTATCTTCTTTTTCTTCAAAAGGACGGAAGGCATCAAGTATGGCTTTTTCAAAGGATTCAACTGTATAAATGGGAGTGGGCTGAACGAAAAAGGTTTCTGCGGCGGTTTCCGCACAAACAACAGCAAGGTCTTTATCCATAAGGCCGATGCGGTGCTGGCGTTTTTCGGCAAGGCCTTTTACCGCAAGGCTCTTTGTGTACTGATCTTTTTCGGAAATGGCAACGGTTCCGCATTTTACGAGCATATCAACACAGTATTTTTCAAAATCCTTCTGCATTTTTTCGCATTCGCCTTTTTCAAAGGTATAGCAGCATCCGTCAAGCTTTCCAAAGCTTCGCATGGTGTCGTTATAGCCAAGGGCAATGTTTCTGTCGGCGATATCCGGAACAAAATCCATGGTTGGACCAAGTTCAAACCAGGGACGGATAACCCTTACGGGGTAATCTGTTTCATACTTTGCTTCTATTCCGCTTGCGCGAAGGTTAACTCCGATGATATCCTCCGCACCCATATCAAGGGCAAGATTTATCGGAAAATTATCGCTGTAGCCGCCGTCAACAAATTTCTTTCCTGCGATCTCCTTAGGATCCATGGAGGGAAAGACCGTGGAGGATGCAAGAAGATAATCCCGGAGCATTCCGTAAGGAATTTCAGAAAGGCGTACCGGATGGGTCTTCATGTTAGGATATTCCGAAACCATGATGCCAAAATCGATTCCGCTTTCCCTAAGGTGTTTTTCATCAAGATATTTTGCAATAAGTTCGCCGAGGGGAAAAGGATCCATCTTTACCGTAACGGCGCTTTCTCCAAGGTCGCCGAGAAAACTTTTGAGTGAGGAGGCGATGTTATCCGTATCAATAACCTTTGAAAGGGTGCTGGGAGAAGTTGTAATGATATCATCGGTAGTAATATTATGCCACATTTCAAGACCGTTTTCATAAAGTCCGCTTGCCATAAGTGCGCCGTTGAGCGCGCCAACGGATGAACCGGTGACTATCTGAAAATCAATGCCGAGTTCACGCAATGCACGCCAGAATCCAAACTGGTATGAACCTTTTGCGCCGCCGCCGGCAAGAACAACAGCTCTTTTCATAAAAACCTCCCTAACAAAGAATAGTTATATATTTTTATTCTATTATAAAATTATGAATATTTCAATTATTATGTGAAAGTTTTAAGGAATTAGGTAACCAAAAAGAATAATAGCAAACATAATTATAATAATATAAAGTATATAAATGCCAAAAATGCGCGAAGCTTGCCTTAAAGCGGGCGCAGAATTAAAGAAAACGGCGGGAAATTTTCTTTTTTGATAGAAAAATACAAAAATATATTGTATAATATTTTAAAGAAAGCGAGGTGAACAGCCCATGGACGATTTAAAAGTTATAACCGCCAGCAACATCATAAATCTTCGTACGGCGAAAGGCATGACCCAGGCGGAACTTGGAGAACTTTTAAGCTATTCCGATAAAAGCGTTTCAAAATGGGAAAGGGCAGAGGCTGTTCCCGATGCATACGTTCTTAAAAAAATGAGCGAGATTTTCGGCGTTTCTGTTGATTATCTTCTTTCGTCCCACGATGAATGGGTTCCTCCGGAAAAGACAAAAAAGGAAAGAAGCTACAGCAGCAGGGTTATAACCGCCATTTCCATTTTCGGAATATGGACCCTTGCTTTTTTGATTTATGTTATCGGCTGGATCATGGAACAGAACTGGTGGATGGTTTTTGTCTATGCTCTTCCGATATCCCTTATCACTCTTCTTGTTTTTAACTCAATTTGGGAAAAAGGAAGAAATAACCGCCATATCATTTATGCCCTTGTTGCAGGGATATTTATTTTGATTTATCTTTCGCTTATAAGATGGAATTTCTGGCAGATACTTCTGCTGATCATTCCGGCGGAATTTATTGTTTTTCTTGCATTCAAGATAAAAAAATCGCATGATTAAGCCATTCTACTATGAGTAGAGCCGGTTTTTGCCGGCTCTACTTTTTGTTTTTGAAGAGTATAGTCGAAATCATTGATTCCAACCTGTTTTTCGGTTATGATAAACGGCGTTGAAAAAACATCCGAAAAGGAGGAAATGAATGTCCGATTATATTCTGAGCTGCTGTTCAACGGCAGATATTTTAAAAGAACATTTTGAAGCAAGGGATATAAAATACATCTGCTTCCATTATAAACTCAACGGAGTTGATTATGCCGATGACCTTGGTCAGAGCATCCCGTTTGAGGAGTTTTATAAAAGAATGGATCTGGGAGAGGATACCCAAACTTCTCAGATAAACGTTACCGAATATCTTGAATATTTTGAAAAATTCTTTTGCGAGGGAAAAGACATAATCCACCTTACCCTTTCGAGCGGAATTTCCGGTTCCTATAACTCCGCGGTAAACGCAGCAAAAATTGCAAAGGAGCGCCACCCGGAAAGAAAGATTTATGTTATAGATTCCCTTGCGGCATCTTCCGGTTACGGCCTTCTTATGGATAAGCTTGCGGATCTTCGTGACGGGGGAATGAGCATTGATGAACTGCGTGATTGGGCGGAGGAAAATAAACTTAAACTTCATCACTGGTTTTTCTCTTCCGACCTGAAGTTTTTTATCAAAGGCGGACGCGTTTCAAAAACGTCCGGAACTATTGGTACTATCCTTGGCATCTGTCCCCTTCTCAACGTGGATAAGGACGGCCGCCTTATTGCAAGAGCAAAGGTCCGTTCAAAGAAAAAGGTTATTCGTGAAATTGTAAAACGCATGGAAGAAAATGCCGAAGGCGGCCTTGACTATTCCGGAAAATGCTATATTTGCCAATCCGCCTGTGTTGATGACGCAAAAGAAGTTGCGAAACTTGTTGAAGAACTCTTTCCAAAGCTTGACGGAAAGGTCTTAATAAATTATATTGGTACTACAATAGGCAGCCATACCGGCCCCGGTACTGTTGCGCTTTTCTTCTGGGGCAAAAAAAGAGAGGACTGATATAAAATGATAAAACTTTTTGCAGATACCGCTTCCAATCTTCCGGTGGCGCTTAACAAAAAATATAATGTAAACATCATAGAACTTTGCTATACCATTGACGGTGTTCCGGCGGAATATGACCTTGAACACGATTTTGACGGAAAAGCTTTTTATGACGCCATGAGAAACGGCGCGGAGATGAAAACCTCCATGATAAACTCCCAGACTTTCTATGACAGTTTTGAGGAAAGCATCAAAAACGGCGACGAAATCGTCTATATCGGTCTTTCCGGCGGCGTTAGCGGAACGGTCCGCGCAGCGGAAATTGCCGCGGAGGAACTTCGCGAAGAATATCCCGGAGCAAAAATCGCCGTTATAGATTCCCTTGGCGCGGGACTTGGCATCGGAATGCAGGTCGTTGCCATGGGAAAACTTATTGAAGAAGGAAAAACTTTTGAGGAAGTTGTTTCCATAACCGAAAAACGCAAGCACCATATGTGTCAGTTCTTTACCGTTGACGACCTTACCTATCTTAAAAAAGGCGGAAGAATCTCCGGCGCGACCGCGGCAATCGGCACAATCCTCAATATAAAACCTCTTCTTCGCGGCGATGAGGAAGGCCATATCGTTTCCTGGGGCAAATGCCGGGGCATAAACAAATGTATCCTTGAAATAATCAAAAAATACGATGAGCTTGTTCTTGATAAATCCGCGGACGTTATGATAATCCACGGCGACAACATGGATGCGGTTGATTTTCTTACGGAAAAACTTCGTGAACACGGCTTTACCGGCGGCACCACAGTTATGCCTTTCGAACCCGTATGCGGCTGCCACGTCGGCCCCGGTTCCGTAGCACTCTTCTTCTGGGGAGAAAGAAAATTATGAAAAGAACACCCATAAGCGAAAGGGTGCTTCCGAATTATACCCGCGGCGAAGAAATCGCCAATATGACGACCCATATAGTCGGCGGGGCCCTCGGCGTAATAATCCTTTTTCTTACCGTGGTCATAGCCGCCTTTGAAAATGATATCTGGGGCGTTATCGACTGCGCCGTTTACGGAGTTTCGATGATTGCGCTTTATACCGTTTCAAGCATTTACCACGGACTTAAACCCGGATTTGCAAAAAAAGTCATGCAGGTTATTGATCACTGTACTATTTATCTTCTTATTGCGGGAACATATACTCCGATTTTGCTTTGTGCAATGCGCCCGGTATATCCCGCCCTTGCATGGACTGTTTTTGCTGCGGAATGGGGTCTTGCGGCCTTTGCGGCGGTTTTCACCGCCATTGACCACAACAAATATAAAAAACTTTCCATGGTTTTTTATATCCTTATGGGCTGGTTCATTGTTCTCTGTTTCAAACAGACCGTTGAGGTGCTAACCGTTGCGGGAATGCTCTGGATACTCTTCGGAGGCATATCCTATACAGTAGGCGCAGTGCTTTACGGTATCGGCAAAAAGAAACCGGTCTTTCACACGGTTTTCCATATCTTTGTTGTAATAGGAACTCTTTTGCAGGCCATCGGAATTTTGTTTTATGTATTATAATAAAAAAGCGGCGGAAGAAAGCTTCCGCCGTTTTTTTATTTATACTTTTTCGTATCGTATCTGTCGAACATCGAAAAGATTATTGATTTGCGGCGTTTTTCCGGTTTTCCTTCTTCGATGCGCTTGACTTCCTTAAGGAACAGCCAGTGTCCGAAAAGGCTTCCCAATGCTCCGAAAAGGACACAGGCAACAACAAGGCCCCAGTTTGTTTCAAAAAAAAGAAACATAAAGGGAAGAAAAATAATGCCGGAAAAAATTCCGTAAAGCGGCATAAACCCGTTTTTCATGGAAACAACGCCGCCGGTTATGGCACAAAGCATTGGGAACGAGCCCCATTCAAGAATAACAAGGCGAAAAAGCTTTGCTGTTTCTTCATCGAAAAGGAAGGATACACCTATTCCGAAAATAAAAAAGCCAAGAAGTATCGCCGAGGCTTCGGCGGTGGGTTTTAATTTAAGCTTTTCCATTTATCAGACTTTGGACATCTTTTTGATGACAACTTTTTTGCAGGGCATATCGTTGGGATAGGTGGAAACGGATGCTACCGCATCAAGGACCTCAAGACCTTCAACAACATGGCCGAAAGCTGCATAGTTTCCGTCAAGGAATTCGCTGTCCTCATGAACGATGAAGAACTGGCAGGAAGCGGAGTTGGGGTCGGAAGTTCTTGCCATGGAGATAACGCCGCGTTTGTGGGAAATGGTGTTCTGTGCCCAGCCGTTGGATGCAAATTCACCGTAAATTTCGGGTTTGCAGCCGCCGGTGCCGTTGCCGGCAGGGTCGCCGCCCTGGATCATAAAGCCTTTGATGATGCGGTGGAAGGTAAGACCGTCAAAAAAGCCTTTTTCAACAAGTGCTTCAAAGTTTGCAACGGTTTTGGGTGCTGCGATAGGGTCGAGCTCGATGAGCATGGAGCCGTAGCCTTTGATATCAAGTTTAATCATGTAAATTATCCTCCTGATTTTAAACGATAGTAATATAATACTATTTTTAATAGTGAAAGTAAAGAGAAAAAACCTCTTAAGAAAAATGCTGTCTTTTTTCTTTGACATATCTTTTATGTTGCATTATACTTGTTACATAAAACCATTTTACCGTTGGGAACGGTCTTTACCGTTCCGGAAAAAGAGGTGTGCATTATGGAATACATCATAAAAAACGCGGTCATCGCCACCATGGATAAGGAAAATCCCATTGCCGAGGCGGCTGTTGTTAAGGACGGAAAATTCACCTTTTGCGGAACTTTTGCAAAAGCGGAAAAACTTGCTTCAAAAGAAGCGGATATCCTTGACTGCGGCGGAAAATTCGTTATGCCGGGCTTTAACGATTCCCATATGCACTATCTCCACTATGTTAAAACAAAGCTTTCCGTTGACCTTTGGGGAAGCATTTCCGTTGAGCATATAGTTGAAAGAATGAAAGAGGCTTTTGAGCATTTTGATAGGGAAAGCGGCCTTTGGCTTGTTGGCGAAGGCTGGAACCATGACTATTTTACCAAAGGGGAAAAGCGTTTTCCAACAGCAAAAGATCTTGATAAAATTAGCCTTGAGCACCCGGTGCTCGTAATGCGCGCTTGCTATCATATCGGCGTGCTCAACACAAAAGCCATGGAACTCATGGGTCTTGATGCAGAAAAAGCAAAGGCACTTGGCGAATTCTGTGAGGTTGACGAAAACGGAAATCCCAACGGTGTTATCAAGGAAAACTATTTTGATGAAGTAAAATCAAAACTTCCGTATCCGGATCTTGAAATCCTTGTAAAAATGATGCTCGAATGTCAGAATGACCTTTTTGAACAGGGTATAACCGCCGTTCAGTCCGACGATATGAAATATGCGCCGGAGGGCAGAGCATACGAGCTTCTTGATGAACTTGAAAAAGCCGCTGCGGACGGAAGACTTAAAGTGCATTATGCGGAACAGGCCCTTTCCCAAACCAAGGCGGAGGTTGACGACTGGTTCAGCCATAAGCATTATAAAAAGCGCGAAGGAAGCTTTAAGGTTTCCTGCTTAAAGCTTATTTCCGACGGAAGCCTTGGGGCAAGAACGGCTCTTCAAAAAGAACCCTATGCGGATGACCCCGCAACAAAAGGCATAGCAATTTATACTCAGGAAGAACTGAACAGCTTTGTTCTTGAGGCTCAAAAACGCAATACTCCGGCCGCCATCCATGCCATCGGAACAGGCGCTATGGAAATGTGTCTTAGCGCTATAGAAAACGCAAAGAACGAATATCCGGAATATTCTCCGCGCCATGCCATAGTCCACTGCCAGATAACAAGCCCGGACCAGGTAAAACGCCTTGCAGGGCTCGGCATTCTTGCCCTTACCCAGCCGGTTTTTATCGATTATGATATGCATATTGTATATGACAGGGTCGGAAAGAAACTTGCGGAGTCCTCCTACGTATGGAAGGATTATCTTGACCTTGGCGTTCACGAAGCGTTCGGAACCGACTGCCCCGTTGAAAATTTTAAGCCCATGCGCGGAATTTACTGCGCGGTAACAAGAAAAGACTGTAAGGGAAAAGGCCCCTATCTTCCTAAGCAGGCGGTTCCGGTTTATGAATCTCTTTATGCCTATACCGCGGAGGGAGCATACGTCAGCGGAGACGAGGATATCCGCGGAATGATAAAAGCCGGAATGGAAGCGGATTTCATTATCGTTGATAAAAACCTGCTGGAAGTTCCAAAGGAGGATATCCTTGACGCAAAGGTAATGAAAACATTTATTGACGGAGAATGTGTTTTTGAAAGGCAGTGATATGTTTTGGTAATACTTATTTTCGGGGCTTCCCATACGGGCAAGACAAATTTTGCCCAAAAGCTCCTTGAAAAATATTGTTTTCCCTATGTTTCGCTGGATCACCTCAAAATGGGTCTTATCCGAAGCAAAAACACCGAACTCACCCCGGAGGACGATGATAAGCTTACGGAATATCTTTGGCCCATAGCGAGAGAAATGGCAAAAACCGCCATTGAAAATAACCAGAATCTTATCATCGAGGGATGCTACATCCCGTTTGACTGGAAAAAGGATTTTTCACCGGAATATCTTGCTGCCATGCGCGAATACTGCCTTGTTATGACGGAAAGTTATATAAGAAGAAATTTCCGGGATATCCAGCGTTATTCCAACGTTATTGAATGGAGAGCGGAGGGCTTTGTGGATATTGATGCCCTTGTTCGCGAAAATGCAAAAAATCTTGCCCTTTGTGAAAAATACGGAACAAATAAAATCCTTATTGATGGGTTTTATGACGTTGATGCGGATATATGGAAATAAAAAAGGCCTTTGCGGAAAATTTTCCGCAAAGGCTTATTTTTTTGTGACAAAGTCACGGAAAAATATTTTCATCCGGGATATAATAAGCACAACAAAAGAAAAACCGAAAGGATGAAAATAAATGTCAGTTAAAGTTTTGAATAAAAATAATTTTGAAGAAAACGTTCTTAAAAACGAAAAAGCAGTTGTAGTTGATTTTTGGGCACCCTGGTGCGGACCCTGCCGCATGCTTTCTCCGGTTGTTGACCAGGTTGCGGAAGAAAACGGAGAGGTTTTCTTCGGCAAGGTAAACGTGGATGAAGAAAAAGAGCTTGCAAGCCGTTACGGCATTATGAGCATCCCGGCACTTGTTCTTTTTAAAGACGGAAAAGCTGTTGATTCCATGGTCGGCTTCAGGCCCAAGGAAAGGGTAGTTGCTTTTTCAAAAGGCTAATCTTTTTAAAGATTCAAAATCGGTAACGGTAACGCCTCCCCTTGAAAGCTCAACATAACCCTCGGATGAAAAATATTTGAGCATCCGCGAGACAACCTCCCTTGCGGAGCCCATATATTTTGCGATTTGTTCATGGGTAAGCTTTACTTCCGAAGAGCCGCTTTTTTCACATTCGGAAAGAAGAAAAACGGCAAGGCGGCGGTCAAAACTCATAAAGAGTATCTGCTGCATTATCCACATAACTTCGGAAAAGCGGCTTACGGTTTTTTCAAGAAGGAATATCTTCATCTCCGGATAAAGTTCCGAAACTTTTCTGTATGAGGAGGGGCTCAGGATGCAGCACCTGCTGTCCTCCTCCGCATCGACATAAACATCGAAGGTGATGGATTCCAGAACGCAGGAAGCTGAAAGAACGCAAACATCCCCGGCAAAAATTCGGTATAGGGTTATTTCTTTTCCTTCTTCGGAAAGGATATATACGCGAAGGCAGCCGGTTTTTACAAAGATGATTCCGGTGCATACAGTTCCGTTATGTATGTTCTGGCCCTTCTTGAATTCGGCGCAGCCGGCGCCGTTCATAAGATCCAGCTTATCTTTTTCGGAAAGTTTTTCCCAAAAAGGAAAAGATTTTTTTAAAAGCGGTTCGCATTTTTCACAGGGCATTGAATTTACGCTCCTTTGAAAAGTTTTTTGATAAAAATAATATATCCCAACTTTTAAAATATGTCAAACAACAAAAAAGGAAAGGAGATGGGAATATGTATATCAGGATGATAAAAAGAAGAATTGGTTCCATAGTAATTGCGCTTATGGCTGTTCTTATGCTCGGCGCATGCAGCGATTCTGGAAAGGAAGAGAATTATATGATGATAAATGCAGAAAAAGCAAAGGAAATGATGGATAAAACCGAAGAGTTTGTTCTTCTTGACGTAAGAAGCAGGGAAGAGTTTTCTCTTGAACATATTCCCGGCGCAATCGTTATTCCTCACGATGAAATAATCGCAAAAGCGGAAGGTGCGATAAAAAACAAGGATATCCCGGTTTTTGTATATTGCCGAAGCGGAAACCGCAGCAAAATTGCGGCGAGTGCTCTTGTTTCCCTCGGTTATAAAAATGTTTATGAGTTCGGCGGAATAAATTCCTGGCCCTATGAAACGGAAAACTGAAAAAGATATGATAAAAGCGGTGCTTCAAAGATGAAGCACCGCTTTTTTGATGTTATTCAAGATTTTTTTCAAGTTTTTCAAGCTCCGCCATGAGTTCTTTCGGAAGCTTTTCTCCGAATTTCTGATAGAACTCACGGATGCCTTCGGCCTCTGTTTTCCAAAGCTCTTTATCCACAGAGAGAAGGCCGGCAAGAGTTTCTTTTGTGATATCAAGATCCTCGATGTTGATATCTTCCGGAGTGGGTTCGTATCCGATGGCGGTTTCAACAGCATTTGCGCTTCCGTCACAGCGGCCGAGTATCCACATAAGAACGCGCATATTATCGCCGAATCCGGGCCAGATAAATTTTCCGTCATCATCGGTGCGGAACCAGTTTACGTTAAAAATCTTAGGCGCTTTATCGCCGAGTTTTTCGCCCATTTCAAGCCAATGACCGAAATAATCCGCCATGTGATATCCGCAGAAGGGGAGCATAGCCATAGGATCGCGGCGAACAACGCCAACCGCGCCCGCAGCTGCGGCGGTGGTTTCGGATGCCATGGTGGAGCCTACAAAAACGCCGTGCTTCCAGTCACGGGACTGATATACCAGCGGAGCGGTTTTTGCTCTTCTTCCGCCAAAGATCATTGCGGAGATCGGAACGCCTTCCGGATCGTCAAATTTCGGGCTTACGCAGGGGCAGTTCTTTGCCGGAGCGGTAAAGCGGCTGTTGGGATGTGCGGCTTTTTCGGTTGCGGAAGAGCCGCTCCAGGGGTTGCCCTTCCAGTCGATGGCGTTTTCCGGCGGGTTTTTATCAAGACCTTCCCACCAGACGGTGTTGTCATCAAGGTTATGCGCAACGTTTGTGAAAATAGTGTTCTTCATGGTTGCCGCAAGGGCGTTGGGGTTGGATTTTGCGTTTGTTCCGGGTGCAACGCCAAAGAAGCCATTTTCCGGGTTGACGGCCCAAAGGCGACCGTCTTTTCCTATGCGAAGCCATGCGATATCATCGCCGACGCACCAGACTTTATAGCCTTTTTTCTGATAAAGCTCAGGGGGAATAAGCATTGCAAGGTTTGTTTTTCCGCAGGCGGAGGGGAATGCGGCGGTAACGTATTTTATCTCGCCCTCGGGATTTTCAATGCCGAGGATGAGCATATGTTCAGCCATCCAGCCTTCCTTCCAGCCCTGCCAGGAAGCTATGCGGAGAGCAAAGCATTTTTTGCCCTGAAGAACGTTTCCGCCATAGTTGGAGTTAAGGGACCAGATGGTGTTATCCTCCGGGAACTGAACGATATATCTCTGTTCCTCGTCAACATCAAGGGAACAGTGGAGACCTTTTACAAAATCCGCGGAATCGCCGAGCTGATCAAGAGCGCTCTGGCCCATGCGGGTCATGATCTCCATATTGAGAACAACGTAGATGCTGTCTGTAAGTTCGATACCGATTTTTGCAAAGGGAGAGCCTATCTGGCCCATGCAGTATGGAACAACATACATGGTGCGGCCCTTCATGGCGCCGTCTGCAAGGGGGCGAAGGCGGGCATACATCTCGTCCTTTTCGACCCAGTTATTGGTGGGGCCGGCCATTTCTTTTTTTGTGGTGCAGATAAATGTTCTTGCCTCAACTCTTGCAACATCGTTTACCTTTGTTCTGTGAAGAAGACATCCGGGAAGTTTTTCCTGGTTGAGTTCTTCCATAAGCCCGGTGGCAACTGCCTCCGCTTTAAGGGCTTTTATCTGTTCCTCACCCTCGGTGACCCATACGACTTTATCGGGTTTTACGAGAGCTTTCATCTCTTCGATCCAGTTAAGAACATGGGGGTTATTCGTCATTACAAACAGCTCCTTTCACAAAAAAGATATCTATGGTTTACATTATACACACCTTTTTCCGTTTTGCAAGCATATTTTGCAAGTTTTGTAATAAAATATTGCAAATACATGTTTTAGAGCGAATATATAAAGGGATATTTGCAATTATTTGAATTTATAATTGCAAATATCCCTTTGAAAAACAGTTATTATTCAAAATCCTCGTCAATGGGCATAGTTGGGCGCGCATTGAGAGAAAGATCTGCAAAATGACCCTCAAGCGCCTCATAATATGCCTGGGATCCGATCATTGCGCCATTATCTCCGCAAAGTTCAAGCGGAGGAACAAAAAGTTCAAGGTGACGGCGTTTGCATTCCCTTTCAAGCAGTGAACGAAGGCCGGAGTTTGCGGAAACACCGCCGGCCGCAACAATGGTTTTGTATCCGCCCTCTTTTGCAGCAAGCATAAGTCTGTCAACAAGAGCGTGACAGATAACATCCTGATATGATGCACAGAGATCGGGTATGTTTATTTCCTCACCCCTCTGCTGGGCATTATGAAGGATGTTCACAACGGCGGTTTTAAGGCCGGAAAAACTCATATCGAGGGGGCTTCCCTCAACCCTCGGTTTTGGAAGGGCAAAAGCCTTTGGGTTTCCCTCCTTTGCCATTTTATCAAGGTGAACGCCTCCCGGATAGGGAAGACCCATGGCGCGGGCGGCTTTATCAAAAGCTTCGCCGGCAGCGTCATCCCTTGTTTTTCCAAGAATACGGAACTTTGTATAGTCGGAAACCTCAACGATATGGCTGTGTCCGCCGGAAACAACAAGGCAAAGGAACGGGGGCTTAAGCTCCGGATGGGCAAGATAGTTTGCCGCGATGTGGCCTTTAAGATGATGAACGGGGATAAGTTTTTTACCCGTTGCAAGGGAAAGACCTTTTGCAAAGTTAACACCGACCAAAAGCGCGCCGATAAGACCGGGAGCGGCAGTTACGGCAATATAGTCAACTTCGTCAAGGGTCATGTTCGCATCCGCAAGAGCTTTATCCACAACACCGACTATGTTTTCCGTATGACGGCGGGAAGCAATTTCCGGAACAACGCCGCCGTAAAGGCCGTGTTCGGCAACCTGGGTATTTATTACGGAGGAAAGGATTTTTCTTCCGTCTTCGATTATTGCGGCGGCGGTTTCGTCGCAGGAAGATTCGATTGAAAGTATTTTCATATTATCATCGCCTTATAACGTAAATCATTCTATGATGATTATAGCGCATAACGGCGTTTTTGACAATATTTTGTTCAGATTTCAAAACGGCGGTTTTCAAGAACAGCTTTAACGGATAGTTCCCCCGCAAAACCGAAAAGTGTTTCTGCCATAAGTCTTTCGGCGGAAGTTCCGGTTTTTCTTGCAAGGGTTTCATAAAACTTTGCGGCAGAAGGATCCAGCGCAATGGTATAGCTTTTCAAAAAAATCATTCTCCTTTTTATAATATGTATTTATTCTTTGAAGATTTAATAAAAATATGTTTTATTGCCAAAGGCCGGAGCAAACAATAATTTACACCTTGTTTTTACAGATAAAAAATGTTAATATTAATATGTATATTTGTGACCGATCGTAAATGGGAGGCTATGCTTTATGAGCGATAATTTAAGACCGCTTTCTTTTGAAAAGCTGATGGGAATGCTTATTGAGGAACATAACGCAACCGGAAGCATTTTCGGAATAAAGGATTTTTATAAAGCCGGAAGAGCAAGACTGCCCATTTTCGGCATGAGGATTGAAAACCCCGTCGGTCCTGCCGCAGGTCCCCATACCCAGACAGCTCAGGGAATCATTGCCGCGTATCTTTCCGGCGCAAGATTTTTTGAGCTTAAAACCGTATGTCCGAAGGGCGAAAAGGCCGCAAAACCGAGCACCGATATCGGCGACCGCACTTATTCTTCCGAACATCCTTCCGAGCTTTCCGTCGGGGAAGCCTTCGGCGAATACGTAAAAGCATGGTACGCGATAAAACTTATCAGCACCGCTTTTGAACTTGGCGTTCCGGAAGGATTTGTATTCAATATGTCCGTCGGCGGAAATCTTGAGGACCTTAAATCCGAAAAAATGAATGCCTTTATCGAAGGACTTAAATCCGCGGAATATACCCAGGTATGGCGCGAATGTGAAAACTGGGCAAGAGCCCATATGGACGAGCTTGACGGAATAGATAACACCTATCTTTCCGATATCAGCCCAAGGGTATGCACCTCCGCTGTTTTTGTTCCGGACGAGGGCCTTTCCGCTGCAGAAATCGAAGAAGCCGCCGCATACCTTATTGAAGAAAAACGTCTTCATACCTTTGTAAGGATAAGCCCGGATCTTCTCGGTTATTACACCATCCGCGGTATTCTTGATATAAACGGATATGACGACATTGAAATAAGCAAAGAACGCATGGAAAAAGGCGCACTTTATGATGATCTTAAACCGGCGTTCCTCCGCCTTCAGAATAAAGCGGATATGAACCGACTTGAATTCGGCGTAAAAGTCTGCGACGGACTTCAGATCGAAAAAGCAAAAAGAACCCCGGTAGAAGGCGGACGCCTTACCGGAAGAGCGCTTTTCCCCATTGCATTCTCTCTTGCGGAAAAAATTGCAAACGACTTTGGCGGAGGACTTCGCATCTGTTTTGCCGGCGGCGCAGACTATTTTACCGCATCCAAGCTTTTTAATGCGGGGATCTGGCCCGTTACCCTTGTTTCCGATATGCTTCGTCCCGGCGGCCTTGCAAGATTCAGACAGCTTGCGGATGACGTTTCAAAATGCGATTATGCCCAGTTCTCCGGAATCCTTACCTCCGATCTTCCGGATATCGAAAAAGAGGTTTATTCCGGCGGAAGATATAAAAACAAAGAAAATGCGGAACCCAAAAAGGCAGAAGGCCCCATTCCTCATATCAACTGCACAAAGGCACAGTGCAGAGCGGTTTGTCCCCTCGGAGCGGATATTCCTCTTGTTATGCGCCTTATAAGAAAGGGCAGAAGCCTTGATGCCCTTCGCGTTATCATTGAACGCAACCCCATGCCGTTTACTGTTGAAAGCCTTTGCAGCCACCCCTGCATGGACGGATGTTCCAGAAGATTCTATGAATGTCCCCTCAACATAAGAGGAGAAAACTATCAGGCGGCAAAAAACGCATGCTTCGATCTTCTTGATGAGACCCAGCTCAAATCCGGAGCGGGCGCAAAAATAGCCGTTGTTGGCTGCGGCCCTGCGGGACTTTCAACCGCCTGCTTCCTTGCAAGACAGGGCGCAAAGGTTACCATTTTTGATAAAGAGTACCGCCCCGGCGGCGCTGTTACAAAATACATACCAAAATTCCGTATTGACGATGCGGATATCGAATGGGACGCAACCCTTATCCAGGCCCTCGGAATCGAGATGGAGCTTGGCGTTGAGGTAACCTCCCTCCGTGAACTTAGGAAACAGGGATTTGAAAAAATCGTTCTTGCAATCGGAGCGGGTAAGCAGAAGCATCTTAAATTTGCCTTCGGCAAAAGTATTTCCGCTCTTGATTTTCTTGCGGATTATAAGAGAAACCCTGAAGAAGCGGAAGAAACTGTTATGGGCAACGTAGTTGTTATCGGCGGCGGACATTCCGCTGTTGCCGCGGCAAGATGCGTTAAAAAGCTTTCCTCCGTTGACAGAGTTACCCTTGTTTTCGATAAACCGGAAAGCGAAATGACCGCTTCCATGGATGAGATAAACGCCATGAAGAAGGAAGGCATCTTTATTGCCCCTAACCTTATTCCAAGCGGAGTTCGCGGCGGTCAGCTTCTCTGTCATGTTTCCGAACTTGGCGAACCGGATGAAAAAACCGGAATAAGACCTGTTATCGATACCGGCGCAAAAGATAAAGTTCCGGCGGATATCGCAATCAATGCCACCGGCGAAGAGATAGATGACAGCCTCTTTGATGAAATAGACAGCGCAACATATCTCGTTGGCAACGCAAACTTCGGCCATACCGAGGATATTGCAAAAGTCGTGGCGGATGCACAGAAACTCTGCAAAAAAATCGCGCACTGCCATTACGACAAATATGTTCCGGATAACGAAAGCGACGATCTTTCATTTATGGAAAAACGCGGAAAACTCTGTGCGGACTGCAAAAAATGCGCTGAGGGCGAACGCTGCCTTGAATGCGACACTTTCTGTGGATTCTGCGTAGAAGTCTGTCCCAACAGAGCAAATCGGGTAATAAAACTTTCCGACGGCAGCAGCCAGATCCTCCATATAAACGATTTCTGTGACGAATGCGGCGCCTGTGCAAGCAGCTGCCCCTATAACGGAGATCCCTGCAAAGAAAAATTCACCCTTTTCCTTGATGAGGAGGATTTCAAAAAAAGCGAAAACGACGGATTCTATGTAACCGGCGAAGCAAACAACTGCCGCTTCAGATATGAGGGAAAAGTGTTCAAATATGACCCGATAAACGGCCCTTTGGGCACGATTCCGGACGAAATCAGGGAGATGTGCGGTATCGTAATGAAGAGATATCCAAGACTTATTAAAGTCTGGTAAACCGCATAAATAAGCCAAAAAACGGACATTTTAAAAGCCAAAAAACCTTTAAAAAAGAATAATTTTCCGTAAAAAAACGGGCAGGGTAGGGTAAACCCCTATTCTGCCCGTTTTTGTGCATATTCGTGTCACACACAGTATTTTATTTTTAAAATAAATGCAAATTACGGTAAAGTTAAATAAAATTGATTTAAATTAGCATTGATTTTAAAAACAATTAATTATATAAAAATTATAATTTACTATTGACAACACAGTATGACTTACTGTATAATTCGAAGCGGATAGAAATATTTTTCCGGCAGAGAAAAATTTTGCCGGAAGAGCCGGGATTTTTATAAAAAATACCGGCAAAAAGGACTGAAAAAGCTGATTTTTTTCGGTCCGTTTTGTATTAAAAAATGGCTTAAATAAGCCAAAAAACGCTGTTTTAACAGGAGGTGGGGAAAATTGAGCGATGACGAGATCATTTCCGGTTTTGTATCGGAACTTCGGCGCGGAACGGTCGTTTTGGGCGTTTTAAATCAGCTTTCCTCGCCTAAATACGGCTATTCACTTGGCCAGGAACTGACCGAAAAAGGCGTTCCTGTTGACGGAAATACGCTCTATCCCCTCTTAAGGCGGCTTGAAAGCCAGGGACTTTTAAAAAGTGAATGGGATATGAGCGAAGGAAAGCCAAGAAAATACTATGTGCGTACCGCAAAAGGAACAAAAATCAACGCCCAGCTGCGTGATTACTGGATTGAAACGGTAGTGAATATATCCACACTTATGAAGGAAGAATAATTATGGATAAATATAGAGAAAAAGAAGATATCCGCGAAAACGAAGCGGATAAAGATAAGATCTGCGGAAGAAACGCGGTTATAGAAGCAATAAAATCCGGCAGAGAGATAGATAAAATCATGGTCGCAAAAGGCGCGACCAACCTCGGAAAGCTCTATGCCATGGCAAAGGATGCCGGCATCCCGGTAAAAGAAGTTGCTCCCATCAAAATTGATGAAATGGCAGCCGGCGCAAATGCCCAGGGCGTTGTTGCAATGGCCGCCGCTCATAAATATGCAACTATCGACGAGATTTTTGCCCTTGCGGAAGAAAGAGGAGAACCTCCCTTCATCATTATTGCGGACGGCCTTGAGGACGGACATAACCTCGGCGCGGTAATCCGTACTGCGGAATGCTGCGGCGCCCACGGCGTTATAATCCCGAAGCGCAGAAGCGTTGGCCTCAACTATGTTGTTGCAAAAACCTCCGTCGGCGCGGTTGAATATGTTCCCGTTGCAAGAGTTACCAACATCTCCAGAACCATAGATGAACTTAAAGAAAGAGGCGTTTGGATCTTTGGTGCGGACATGGACGGCGAAGCCCTCTGGTCAGCGGATCTTTCCGGCGCCATCGGTCTTGTTGTGGGTGCGGAAGGCGAAGGCGTAAGCCGCCTTGTTAAGGAAAAATGCGATTTTGTTGTTTCGCTCCCGATGCGCGGAAAAATCGAATCCCTTAACGCATCCGTTGCGGCTTCCGTAATGATGTATGAAGTAACAAGACAAAGACTTGGAATAAAAGCAAGATAAGTTGTTTTAAATATAATTTTTGAAGGGAAGGGGAAAAATGGCAGGAAACGGATATTCGGTTGACGACATCCTTGAAGAGATCAGGCGCAAAAAAGAAAACGGCGCCGCTAAAGCAGCCGATTCCGGAGCAGAAGCGGGCTCCGGAGAAAATAAAGGCGATTTTTTTGAAATGCGTCAAAAAAATGCCCAGCCTGAAAAAACAGAAGTAAAAAAGGAGCCGGAGGCTCCCACCTATACCAAAAAATTTAAGGATGAGCCCATAACCACAAGGACCATCCAGGTGGATGATACTCTTTCTCAGTATTTCGGAACTCCGACATGGAAAAATGAGAAAAAATCCAAAAAACAAAAGGAAGAAAGTCTTTCCGCAAAGGTAAACGTTGCCCCGGCGCACGAAACCAAAAAGGAGAAGATCGATACCTATGTTCCGAAGGATTTTACCATCCATGACGATGCTCCGGTAAGCGGTTTTATAAAAAAAGCCGCAGAGGAAGCAAAACCTGCGGAAGAGGTAAAAAAGCCCGTTGAGGAAGTAAAACCGGCAGAAAAACCTGTGGAAAAAGCTCCGGAAAAAGAGGAAATCTCCACAGAGGATAAATTTGCCGCAGGCGCAGGCATCAACGGATTCGGAAATGCAAAGATCAGCAAGGAAAAAACAGATCTTACAAGCTCCGGAAACCATGATCTTTACAGGGAATTTATCGATAAACGCCACGACAAAGTTGCGGAATTTATGAAAAACGTTGCGGAACCCACCGATCAGGAAATACATATTCCTGAAGTTCCGGCAGCGGAACCTGTAAGAAATAAATTTTCCGACCAGAGCAACGAGGACATCGCCAAAAAGCTTATGCAGGATATGCACGAGCCGGAGGATGATGATCCGGATGACTATGAAAACGAATCCCAGAAGGAAGCTGTTGAAAAGAACCTTTCCTTCCAGGTTACCGGACTTATCATCCGCGCGGTCATTATAGTTGTTCTCTTCCTCATAAGCCTTGGATTCTGCCTTTCTCCGATGCTTGGATACAGTCTTCCGGAGGCTGTTTCTTTTGAAAAATCCGGCATTGTTTTCCCGATAATCAACCTTGCGATAGTTTGTGTTGCGGCTCTTACCTGCCACGTTGCCGTTGGCGGCGGACTTATTTCTCTTATGAAGTTCCGCGCGGGAAACGACAGCTTTGCAACCTGCTCCGTAATCGGTGCGGCAGCTCTCGGAGTTGCCTTTATTGCGGATCCTTCCGCAATGTCCCCCGGCGGAGAAAATCTTTTCTTCCCGATAGTTATTCTTGGACTTTTCTTCAATACCATAGGAAAACTTCTTTCCGCACTTCGAATCAAGAACAACTTTGAAGTTCTTACCACCGGAAAGAAAAAATCCGCTCTTCTTCCTGTTCGTAATAAAGAACTTGCAAGAGAGCTTACCGGCCAGAGGGATGAAACTCCCCGCTTCTGCACCAGCGCAAAAGCAAAATTCTTTACAAGATTCCTCGAGCTCTCCTATCGTGACGACGCAACCGAAAGCATTGCAAGAATAGTTTCTCCCATTGTTTTCCTTTGCTCCATTCTTGTTGGAATCATCGCATTCCTTCTTACCGGAAGGCTTTCCGATGCAATAACCGGTTTTGCGGCTATCCTTTGCGTTGCGGCTCCTTTCTCCGCAACAATTGCGGGTGCCCTCCCGGTATTCCGCTCCTGCGGAGCTCTTAATGATGAGGGCAGTATGATGGCCGGCGGATATACCGCAGAAACCTTTGCGGAAACCGATTCCGTCCTTCTTGATATCGAACAGCTTTTCCCGGACGGAAGCATCATACTTCACGGAATAAAAACCTTTGCACAAGGAAGAATAGACGAAGCCATTCTTGATGCGGCATCCGTTATCTGCAGCACCAGAAGCACCCTTGGAAGTATCTTCATCAATGTAGTTCAGGGAGACAGAAAACTTCTTAAACCCGTTGATACCATCATTTATGAAGACGGCATGGGCCTTTCCGCCTGGGTTGGCGGAAAGAGAGTTCTTATCGGTAACCGTGAACTTATGATAAACCACGGCATCGATATTCCTTCCCATGACTATGAAAACAAATACGTTGGCAGCGGCAAGGATATCCTTTACCTTGCAAACAGCGGCGAACTTACCGCAATGTTTGTTCTCAGCTATCATGCAGACAGAGATGTTTACACATCCCTCGGCGTTATGGCGGAAAGAGGCGTTCGCCTTGTTATCAACTGCAGCGACCCCAACATCACCAAGAAGAAGCTCAGCGATATTTTCGGATATCCGGAAAGCCAGCTTAACCTTCTTTCTTCCAAATATCAGCAGAAATGCGCGGAACTTACCGAAGAGCGTGAAACCGCTCCGGCGGCGGCAGTTTATGACGGAAGCCTTTATGCGCTTTCAAATCTTCTCAACTGCTGCGGAATAATAAGACAGTCCTCCTTTGCGGCTGCTCTTATCGAGATGATAGGCATAATCCTCGGCTTTGTTCTTGTAACGATTTTCCTCTTTACCGGAAATATCAGAAGCCTTGATATGTATATCCTTCTTGCGTTCCAGCTCTTCTGGCTCGTTGCAGTGACCGTTATTGTTTCGCTGCGTAAAAAAATCTGATTACACCATTACCTTTCATATCTTTTTCCTTTCCAAAACGATAAAGCTCCGATGCTACCGCAGGCATCGGAGCTTTATCGTTTTATGGGATATCGGTATTATTTTTATGAAATCTGGAGCGAAACATAAAAATATTCCGAATGCTCATAAAATTGATGCATCAAAATCTTGCAAGAAATGCAAAAATGGTATATTATATATTATGTATAGATATATTCTTATTTGAAGCGAACTATCGCCGCAAAGCGGCGAAAACCATATATTAAGTATTTTGTAAAGGGGGCAGTGAGTTTGCTTACAGAAGAACGCTATCTTTGCATGGGATGCATGTCCATGCTTGATGAAAACGGAAATTGCCGCTGCGGATATGACGAAGATGCGCCTACTGACGAAGCTTGCCTTACGGTAAGAACTATTGTCGGCGGAAGATATATCGTCGGAAGAATGGTAAAAATGAACGGCGAAGCCATCACATATATCGGATTTGATAAAGAGAACGAAGAAAAAGTCTTTGTTCATGAATATATGCCTCAGAAAATCGCAAAAAGAAATGAACTTACCGGGGAGGTTATGCCTCTTGCCGGATGCGAGGCGCAGTATAAGACCCATATGGCGGATTTCTTTGATCTTTTTGATGCTCTCCGCAACTTCCGCCATACCGAAAATATGATGCCGGTCATCAATGTTTTCAGCGATAACGGAACGGTCTATGCCATTTATAAATTTATAAAAACCGTTTCCTACGGCGATTATCTTGGCCATAACGGCGGCGAATTTACCTGGACCCAGGTAAAAAAACTTTTTATGCCGCTTTTTACAACTCTTACATATCTTCACAGCAACGGTTTTGTTCATAGGGGTATTTCTCCTGAAAGCATAAGGGTCAACGCAAAAGGTCAGCTCATGCTCTGGAACTTCGGTACGGCGGCTCTTTATTCCAAGGGTTCCGTTGTTGAACCCAGCCTTTCTGCGGGATATTCCGCACCGGAACAGTATTCTGCCGGAAGCTGGCAGGGCGAATGGACCGACGTTTATTCCGTTGCGGCGGTTCTTTATAAATCACTTACGGGAACTCTTCCGCTGGAGGCGGAATCCAGAAAAGAAGTTGATCACCTCTGCCCGCCGGAGGAACTCAACAAGAGCATCCCTTCAAGCGTTTCCGATGCCATCATGAACGGTATGTATATGAACAGCGAATACAGGACCCGTTCCATTGATGACCTTACTGCAGAGCTCCTTGAATCCAGCGGTTCCAACACAAAGCTTTTCACCGTTACCGATGAAGAGGAGATAAAAAAAGCCGAAGAGGATTATTTTGACCTTGATAACGGCGACGATAAAAAGGAAGAAAAGAAAAAAATCCGTCTTCCCTGGGGCTTTATAGCAACCATGATAGCAATGGTCATCCTTCTCGGAATAGTTGCGTTCCTTTTCCGTTTTACCGAGATCCTCGGTTTCGGAAACCGCAATGACCCGGATAAACCATCTTCCGACAGCAGCATCTCCGAACCTGTTGAGGATAACGGATATCTTATTGCTGTTCCGAACTTTATCGGAAGAATGCAGACGGACGTTGAAAGCAACGAACAGTATTCCGACTTTGTTCTTATTTTTGAGGAAGAAAACAATAATAACTATGCCGCAGGCATGATTTTTGATCAGTCAGTCAAATACCGCACCGAGGTTGAGGAAGAATCCGAAATCGTTCTTAAAGTAAGTAAAGGTCCTGAAAAAATCCCGATGCCCAACTGCGTCGGAATGACCCTTGAGGAAGCAACTCTCCTTCTTACCGAAATGGGAATCAGCTTCCAGGCTGTTCCGAACTTCAGCGCGGAATATGAATACCAGATCATATATGAACAGTCCGCAGAGGCAGAAACGGAAGTTACCGTCGGCGACCGCCTTAATAAGATATATATCTATTACGGCGCACAGGAAGGCGGCGAAAGCACAAGCGGCTATGATCCCTGGGATGAAGAGGGATACGTAAATCCCGGCGTTACCATAATCGGCAGAGGCTGATAAAAAACAAAACAAAAGCCCGTGCTCATTTTGAGCACGGGCTTTTTTGATATCATCACACTTTTTTGACAAAGCGGTTTGAACATTTTGGACAGCGAACTTCAACTTTTCCTCTTCCGCGCGGAATGCGTATTTTTTGGCCGCAGGAGGGACATTTGAAATGCTTATAGATTTTTCTTTCCTCAAAATCCGCTTTTATTCCAACCCACCAATTTTTTACCTTATACCAGAAGGTGAGAAATTTCTGGTTTTCGATTCTTCGGGCGTTGATGTTTTTTGAAAGGGTGCGGAAAAGAGCGATTCCGTAAAAAATGAGGGAGAAAAGATAAAGAAGGCGGAATCTTGTGAACACATAAAGAACATAGCAGGCAAAGCCGGCGATTATAAGCGCAAAAGAAAGCTGGTCGGTTCCGTTTCTTCCATACATAAATTCTCTTAATTTTTGAAGCAGCATAAATAACATCCTTTTTTAATAAACTGTATATATTCTATCATGGATGTTTTTTCCATTGGTTAACGAATTATAAATTTTTTGGATAGAGATTATGGACAGAAAAGCGGAAAAATGATATAATACTTTACGCAAAATCAAAGCGGAGGCATAGCTCAGCTGGTTAGAGCGCTTGCTTCACACGCAAGAGGTCCACGGTTCGAGTCCGTGTGTCTCCACCAAAAAAGACAAAGCACGCAAAGTGTGCTTTGTCTTTTTTTATGAAACGGACGAGAACGGCGTTCGATAAGTGACGACCCGCGAAAACAAACGTTAAGTGTAGTTTGAGCGGCTGACGGAACTTATGCAGGGAGCGAAGCGAGTCGTAGTCCGTGTGTCTCCACCAAAAAAGGTCGGCAGTGCCGGCCTTATTTTTTAGGAAAAAATTGACGGTGTTGGTATGTTTTCTGCTGCAGCTTAAACCGGAAAGCAAGCGGAAAATTTTTTGCGGGGAATTGAATGAAAAGAAAAGCAGTGCTATACTTAAACCGAAAATACACTTAAAAGGGGATGGAGCAATGCCACCCATGAATCCGAGAGGATTTCTTACCGAAGAAGAAAAAGAAAATATGCCAAAAGTAACTTTGGCACTTTTAAAGCGTATTCTTGGTTATCTTACGCCATATTGGTCAAAATTTCTGCTGGTTTTCGCAACGATACTTCTTTCCTCCGTGCTTGGACTTTTGCCAAGTATTATCACCGGACGCATCGTTGATGAAGCCCTTGTTGGAAAAGATATGGAGCTTCTTATAAAATTGCTCCTTTTTGCCCTTGTTACTCTTACGGCATCCCAGCTTGTAACGGTTATGACCAACTATCTCAACGCATGGATAAGCCAGCACATTGTTTTTGATATGAAAAACCAGATGTACGCTCATCTTCAAAAAATGAGCCATGCATTTTTTACAAGCGAGCATCAGGGCGATATCATTACACGAATGAACACCGATGTCAGCGGTGTTTCAACTGTTATTTCGACCACTTTGAGCAACATCCTCAGCAATATTGCAACCGTTGTCACAACTCTTGTGGCGCTTTTTGGGATGGATGTTAAAATGGCGGTGGTCGGTATCCTTGTTATTCCGCTTCTTATTGCTCCAACACGTTCCGCAGGCCGCACAAGATGGAAGCTCCTTTCAGAAAGTCAGGAAAAGAACGACGAGATGAACCAGCTTATAAATGAAACTTTAAGCGTAAGCGGTTCTCTTCTCACAAAACTTTTTACCCGTGAACAAAGTGAATATGAGCGCTTCGTAAAAGTCAATAAGGAGGTCACGGACCTTGGACTTAAGGAACAGCTCAGCGGAAGAGCCTTCCGTATGATGATGGGTATTTTTACCCAGCTCGGTCCGCTGCTCATTTATTTTGCCGGCGGATATTTTATAATTGCTATGGGAGATACCACCCTTACAGTAGGTACCATTACAGCGATGGTTGCTCTTGTTAACCGCCTTTACAGACCTGTTGAATCGCTTCTTAACATTCAGGTGGATTTTACCCGAAGCCTTGCCCTCTTTACCAGAATCTTTGATTATTTCGACAGGGAAGTTGAGATAACCTCTCCCAAAAATCCGAAAAGGCCTGATATTAAAAATGCGGATATCGTTTTTGAGCATGTTCGTTTTGGATATACAGATGATGTCGAAATCCTTCATGATATCAATTTTACGGTAAAATCCGGCGAAATGGCCGCAATAGTCGGCCCCAGCGGAAGCGGAAAATCAACCGTTATAAATTTTATCCCGAGGCTTTGGGATGTTGACGGAGGAAAAGTTACTATCGGCGGCGTTGATGTTAAGGATTTTGACCTTAAATATCTGCGTGAACAGATAGGCATGGTTTCTCAGGATACATATCTTTTTAACGGAACCATTCGAGAGAATCTGCTTTATGCAAAGCCGGATGCAACCCAAGAAGAAATTGAAGCTGCCTGCAAGGCTGCATTTATTCACGATTTTATTATCAGCCAGCCCGAAGGTTATGAAACCTCTGTTGGAAACAGGGGACTCAAACTTTCCGGCGGCGAAAAACAGCGGCTTTCCATCGCAAGGGTAATTCTTAAAAATCCAACCATCCTGATTCTTGATGAGGCGACTTCCGCCCTCGATTCCATTTCCGAAAGCGCAATTCAGGATGCGCTTGAAATGCTTATGAAAGACCGCACGAGCATTGTTATTGCACACAGACTTTCCACCATTATGGAAGCGGATAAGATCCTTACCCTTTCCGACGGCGTTATTGCTCAGTGCGGAAGACATGAGGAACTTATTGAACAGGGAGGAATTTATAAGCAGCTTTTCGATACACAGTTTGGAAGAATGATTCCGGAAGAAAACAAATAACAAAAAAGCCGTCCCTTATGGGGCGGCTTTTTTATGATATAAACTGTTGAAAAAGCAGAAAAATGTGTTAAAATAAATACGGATAAAAAACTCTCATACAGGTTGAGAGTTTTAGGGAGGTGTTTTTATGAAAAACGAACTGCTAAGTATCGGAGAAATGGCTAAAATAAACAATATTTCTGTTTCCACTCTTCGTTTGTATGATGAGATAGGGCTTATAAAACCCTGCTATATAGACAGCGAAAGCCGCTATCGCTATTATAATATCCGCCAAAACGCAAGGCTTGATATGATACAGTATATGAAGGCTCTGGGAATGGAACTCAAGGAGATAAAAGAGGTCCTTGAAAGCGGGGACACAAAGCTTATCGAATCCATTCTTATCCGCCGCAAAAAACAGGTAAAAGATCAGATGGCAAACCTTAATCTTCAGCTTGCGGCCATTTCGCGAACCATCGAAAGCCTTGAGCGCTACCGCAAATCCCCAAGCATCGGCACCATCACCATAGAATACATCCCTCACAGAAAAATCTATTCCATGCCCACTTCCATAAACTTTTACGAATATGGAATAGAGGTTTATGAAAACGAGCTTAAGGAGCTTAAAAACAGCCTTATAAAGCACAATTTGCCACAGATTTATTACTGCAACGCCGGCACCACCATGAAGAAAGAAAGCTTTCTTGAGGGCCGCCTTGAATCGGACGAGATCTTTGTTCTTGTTGATGACGAATTTCCACAGAGCGGCAATATAAAGCGCATCGAAAGCGGAATGTATGTCTGCATATATCTCGACAGCTTCGATGATGAGCCGGAATACGCAAAGCGACTTCTTGAATACTGCATCGAAAACGATTATAAAGTTGCCGGGGATTATATATGCGAAGTTCTTACGGAATTCAGTGTTTTTGATGATGAAAAAAGAGGAATGTTCCTTAGGCTACAGGTTCCGGTGGCATTCAGATAAATTAATAAATTTTTAACAAAAAAGACTTGACTCTCACCCTGCTTTAGACATTATAATGGTGTTAACAAAAAAACAGGGAGGAATATTCTCATGGAAAAAGTAAAAGTAGTACAGTATGGCTGCGGTAAGATGGCAAAATACATCATCCGTTACCTTTATGAAAAAGGCGCACAGATCGTTGGCGCAATCGACGTTGACCCTGCAGTAGTAGGCATGGATATCGGCGATTTCGCAGAACTTGGCGTTAAAACCGGCGTTGTAATCAAATCCGATGCAGACGAAGTTCTTGATAACTGCGACGCAGACATCGCTGTTGTAACCCTTTTCAGCCTTGTAAGTGACTGCTATGATCATTTTGAAAAATGCCTCTCCAGAGGTATCAACGTAATCACCACCTGCGAAGAATCCACCGGCAGCTGGAGCACCAGCCCCGAACTCACCAACAAACTTGACGTTATTGCAAAAGAAAATAACTGCACTTTCGTAGGTTCCGGTATGGAAGATATCTTCTGGGTAAACATGGTCGGCATGGTAGCAGGCGGCTGCGAAAACATCACCAAAATCGAAGGCGCTGTTTCCTATAACGTAGAAGATTACGGCCTTGCACTTGCAGAAGCACACGGCGTTGGCCTTACCCCCGAAGAATTTGAAGAACAGATCGCTCATCCCGAAGTTCTTGAACCTTCTTATGTATGGAGCTCCAACGAATCCCTCGCATCCAAATTTGGCTGGACCGTTAAATCCAACACCCAGAAATGCGTTCCTTATTTCTATGATTCCGACCTTTATTCCGAAACCATGGGCAAAGTTATCCCCAAAGGCAACTGCATCGGTATGGCAGCAGTAGTTACCACCGAAACCTTCCAGGGACCGGTTATCGAAACCCA
>JAFSDS010000050.1 GCA_017436125.1 Oscillospiraceae bacterium
CTTTTCTTGCGATTACGTCAACGGGAAGGGCTTCGCAGTAAAAATACTCTCTCCACTGGTCTGCCATTACTCCGCCGATTGCTCCGCCGATTGCTTTAATAAGTCCCATAATTCACACTCTCCTTTTTATGTAAAATAAATTATGCCCAGGGGTTTGCACTTTCCGGCTGGCGTATGTCCGAAAGGATATACTGTTCCCAAAGATACCATTTTCCGTCCTTTGCTTCACGAATAAGAATTTCTCTGGGGCTGTCCGCTCCGCCGGAAGTTACGAAAAGTTTTGCGTAACCGTCGTTTTCATAGCTGTAAGGATTATCTCCCACAGTAATCTTCAAAGGCATATCGGGCGTATAATCATTTTCAGGGGTTGCGCCTTTAAAGTAAGAACGCGGGACATAATCTTTATCCATAAATCTGTCACGGATAAAATTGATATCCATTCCGCTCATCGGACGAGGTCCTCTTAAATAATTGAGCATTTTTATCGAAAGTTCTCTGTCTTTCGGATAAACGCAAAAAGCAAGAACGGTCATCGCCGCGGTTTCGAAAGGGGTTTCGATTTTTGCTTCCGGAAGAGAAACAAATTCCTCATAAGTTTCCGGAACAGCCGAAAAAGTTATATCGACCGTTTTGTTAGCTGCATTTCTTACCGCGTTTTTAATATTATCACCGAACTGTTTTGCGGCTTTGTTTCCGTTTGTTTTAAGTGCGTTTATTGCCTGCTGTTTAAGGCTGTCAAAAAGTCCCATATATCTGCCTCCTTATATCAACCCATGGCTCTTAAAAATTCGATAAAGCCAAGGCCGTATTCTTCCATAAGAAGATCGCCTTCGCCGCTGCAGCTTGCGATCATGCAGTTGCTGTCCCAGTCGGAATATCTGAATTCATAAAGCCCCATAAAAGTTTTCGGGCCTTTTTCTGCGGAATTTGTACCTTGGGTAAGAACCATATCAAGGATCATATTTCCGGTAAATTCGCCGTTTTCATCATACTGCTCATAGGCATAGCCCTCGTAATATTCGATAACGTCGCCGTATTCCTCACCGTACCAGAAGGTTACGCAGGGTTCGCCGTATGCGGCGCGGTAGAAGGTAAAATGCATCTGGATGGTTTTATCTCCGTAGGGAGAATATGTTCCGGCCCAGTCGCCAAGAAGATCATCAAAAACCATGACGCTTTTTTCTTCCGCGTTTTCATAAACGGTAAAGTCATAGGAATGTGCTTCCGGAGTTTCGTAAACATAGAGCCAGTCAAGTTCGGCATTATAAACCGGGCTGAATTCAAAAACGTCACCATTGGAATCAACTATAACAACTTTTACGTTTGGAACAGTGGGTTCTTCGTTGCAGGTGATGATAATAGGTTCGCCGGATTCGCTTCTGTAAAGAACTTCTCCATAGCTTCCGCCGGTGGGAGAAGCTATCCATTCGTTTACGGCAACGGAGCTTTCAGGATCTCTCGGAACGATGCAGTACATCTCGTTTCCGTTTGTTTCAATATATCTTTCATAAGGGATGTCGGCAATGAAGGGATATTTTTCCATATATCCCCGCTCCTCAAAAAATTCGCGGTAGCCGGTTCCCATGGGACCCTCAACATATCCGATAAAAGCTTCGCCGAAGGAGCTTTCGGTATAATAAAGGGTGTTGATAAGGGATTCATAGGAGGAAGGGTCCTGGTTGTTTTCGTGGATGGGTTCGTCTGTTTCCGGATTGGAAGGTTCTTCCGCCGTATCGGAAGAATTTTCTTCGGAAGGAAGGGAAGAAGGATCTTCCGTATTGTTTTCGCCGGATTCTCCGCTATTAATGTTGACATCAACGTCACATCCGGCAAAAATCATGCTGAAAACAAGGATCAGCGCAAGAAGAAATGATATTCTTTTTTTCATTTTGTCACCCCGCAATCAAATTTTTTGTAATCTGTTTTTATTCAGCGTCTTTTTTAGTAACAACAAGATCTTCCGAAACGGAAAGCACAAATGAATATTCATCCGGAGGGCAAGTCGGAAAAAATTCCATTTCGGTAACAGTAACTTCTCCGGGGGTTATTCCGACGAAAAATATATCCGCGCCCTTATCCTTCATTCCGTCTTCGTGTTCCGGAACGGGAATTGAATAGCTGTAAATTTCAACGACCCCTTCCGGTTCGACTTCGATTTTATAGCTTCCGCCGGCCATAACTCCGCCGCGTCTTTGATAATAAGCTTTTTCGGTATCAAAAGGATAATCCGGTTTTTTATCTGTTTTGCAGCCGAAAAGCATTGACAAAATTCCAAGCACAGCAAAAACCACCGCCAATCCTTTTATTTTTTCATATCAAATGCTCCTTTTTGCAGCTGCCTGTTTTATCACAAGGCGGTTTTCCTGCGGAACCTTAACAAGTTCTTTGTGACTAAAATATTCTTCAAGAACATCTGCGCTTTTTGTTGCAACAATTTTGGGAGCTTTGTTTTTGGAAACCTCCTCTTCGGAAACGCCAAGGAACTCCTTAAGGTTTTTGAAATGGAAGGAACTTATTCCGACATTATAAATGCTTTCATCTTCGATATCCTTTCCGTCGAGGGAAAGGTCAAGAAGCTGCTGCGCGTCATAATCAAAAACGATATGGAATCCGCTTGAGAACTGATAAAATTCGGTAACTCCGAGCAGTGCACCTGTTCTGAGAACATGTTTTATTATTTTTCTAAGCTGGGTTCCGGTTACGGAAATTCTGAAAACCTCGTCGTTATAAGGAAAAATCTGGGTAAGGTCTTCCAGCATAACTATTGGGCCAAGCTCTTCTCCGCGGATACTTCCGGAACCAACCATCATAATATCAAGTCCAAGAGATTCCTTAAACGCATCCGCAAAAAGTTTTCCAAGAGCTGTTTCCTGGTGGCGGCATGGATGAGTATATTTATCCGCAAAGCGGGTTATGATTCGTTTGTATTTTTTATCCGTTTCATTCTTATATTTTTCGATAACTTCTTCCAAGGCATAATCCCTCGGGCAATAGTCATCGTCAATCGGGATAAGGCGCCATGTATAATGATCTATGCAGTTGCGGTCGGTATCAACAATAATATCGAATCTGCCAATCTGGTTTGTTCCGCAGGCAGCCTGAACGATCGGTATTCCCCTTACAATTTCCGGTTTTTCAAGGTTTGTGTGGCTGTGGCCTCCGATTATGATATCAACGCCCCAGCGCGGATCAAGAGCTTCCGCAAGTTTTTTGTCCTCTTCAAAACCGATATGCGTGAGCAATACGGTAAAATCAATATCCTCAGTTCTGTAACTGTCGCAAATTCTTCCGACTTCCGAAGCCGCTTCGTGAACGTCAACAAAAGAGCCGATTATTTTATCCTGCTTTGTGGAATGAAGAACGTTTTCCGTAAGGATTCCGATAAAAAGAATTTTCATTCCGCCGATTTCCTTGATAAGATGGGATTTAAAAAGGCGGACTCCGTTTGTTGTGATATAAAGGTTTGCGTTGATTATTGGAAACTGGGCGCATTTTTCTACAAAAAGCAGATGCGCAAGGCCATAGTCAACTTCGTGGTTTCCAAGGGTTACAACGTCCGGCGCAAGCATATTCATAATTTCAATGGTCGAAATTCCTTTATATTCGCTGTCGATTACGCTTCCGCGGAACATATCTCCGGAAATGGTATAAAGAACGTTTTCCTCTTCGCTTCGGACTTTGTTTATGTAACCGGAAAGCATTGAAATTCCGCCGAGCAGTTCCTTATCCACTTCTTTTGCCATAAAATCTCCGTGAAGATCGTTGGAATGAAGAATTGTAAGTTTTTTAAGGTTTGCCATTTTTCCAGCCTCCCCAAAATTAATTATCATTAAGCAATTTGTTAAGTTTTTTTACAAATTCGCTGTATCCTTTCGGAAAATTTGCGGAGCCTTCCGCATATATTTTTTCACTATCATTGATAACCGCTTCAAGCCGGAACATATCGCCGTCGGAAACGTTTTTGGGATGTTCACCCTTAAAACCGTTCCAGCCGGAAAAACCGCAGGAATTCAACGTTTCAAGCATTTCTTCGGTTTTAACAACAGCACTTTTTTCAAGGCGGCGCTCATCTTTTCCGTTTGCATAGAAAATTTGGTAAAGCAAAACTTCCGTTTCGCCGCCGCGGCAAAGAATTTCATATTCCTGCGTCACACGCATTCCGCTTATTCTTAAGTTGATCGTTTCAAAAGAACGGATTTCTTCCGGAACTTTAACTACGGAAAATTTTTTTAAAAAAATAAAAACCACCCCGATTATTGCAATCACAAGCAGGAGTATCAGAAAAAAATTTTTCATGCAGTAATCTCCTTTTCCGTTTCCTTAATATAAATATATATCATCCTATAAAAGTAATCCCCACACAGAAAACAATTTCCTGTGTGGGGATTTTGCCAAAAGGGTGGGAAAACGGGTGGGAACTTCGCTTTAAAACAAAATTTTTCAGTTTTATTAAACTTATGTTTTAAGCAAACGAGCTTCCTCCGAATCTTTCCTTGCTCATAAGACCTTTTCTGCTGATAAGTCCATCACTGTCAAATTCGTGATAAACCGTATATCCTTCGGAAACACACGCATATATTTCTTCGGTAACATCACTGTCATCCGTGAGTTTCTGCCAGTTTTCTTTTTCAATGCTGATTCCGTTGGTAGTATATATAAATTTATCGTCAATCATAAAGCTGGATTCACGCAAGGGCAGGTCACTTCCTTCAAAAAGGAAGGTTTCCGGGTCGCTCATATCTATTCTGCAGAGATAATATTGATCCTCCACAGGTTCGGCGTAATAGAGGTAATGGCCGTCCAAAACCGGATTATAGGAAGGAACATAGGTGATATTGAGTTCCGTTTTGTGGGTGATATTATAAAGATGGAGCGATTCATCATCTGCATCGTCCTGGAAAATCATCCAGTCGGAACAAATGAAATAGGGATAATAGATTTCCTTATCCACAACGGTGATAAAATCTCCGCCATTCATATCGGTGGATACGAAGTTATAATTTTCGTCCGCAAAATAAAGTCTTCCTTCGTGAATTTGGAGATAGTCGCAAACTCCTTCGTAAAGAACTTTTGCACCGGAACCATCTGTATTTATGCAGCAGACCGCTTCAAAATCCCTGATATAATAAAGGGTATCTCCTTCCTTGCAAAGATAGTTCGCACGGCCGTTTCCGTCGAGGATTGCTGTTTCATCAAATTCCGGGAAGTCGCCTTTCATATGGAAAGACATTGCACCAAGACTTCCGTAGTTTGATTCGCTGTGTGTCAATCCGTAAAGCACGTCATCTTCAATAAGATAATATCCATAAGACATAAAGTTGCTCATTGCAGAAGTCTGATTTGCATCAAAATCCGGAGCGTAGGTCACCCAGGGGTTATTTGCAAGGGAATCCGGAATTTTGTCCTGACGTTTCAGCGTAAAGGAGCCGTCTTTCATTGTGAGCACAAGGGTATCTCCATCAAGAGCGCCTTTTACAATTTCTCCACCGAAATCCATTTCCGGCGCTTCCGGAGTTCCTGTATACGTACTTTTGACATAATCTTCAAACAAAACAGCATTAAATGTACCGTCCGTTCCGAAAGCAATCGCCATTATGGAATCTGCCGGTCCAAAAATTCCTGTCATATCCTCGCCGGAAAATTCGGTACCTTCCATCACAATTTTTTCAGCAATCCAGTAACCATCGGTTATACCGTTCTTTTCTTCATTGGGTTTAACTGGATTTTCGTTGTCATTTCCGCCGCACCCGGCAAAAGAACAGAGTATAAGCGACAGAGCAAGCATTAAAACAATAATTTTTTTCATTTCGGGTTCTCCTTTCTCGACGTTTTATGGCATAATTCCGTTCTGCCATAAAACCGCTGTAAATTCCTTTGTAAATATATATTAATATATTATCTGAAAAATAACGCCACCCTTCTCTGTTCAAAAGTATAGGGAAAAAAAGTCTTTATTAAAAAAAGTGTGGGAAAAAGTGTGGTTTTAGGCATAAAAAAATCGCTTCGCAAATTGCGAAGCGATTTCATGGTGAGCCATCGGGGATTCTCCCCTTGGCACCTTGATTAAAAGAACTAAAATTTATATCTGTTTTCCCTTTCTGCTGCAAAGAAAAGTATATGTTGTAAAGCTGTGGAATTTTTCTCCCTTTCGCAAAATCGGGCTCGGCCATTCCGGATGATTTATGCAATCCGGAAAATGCTGGGTTTCAAGACAGAATGCACTTCTGAAGCCATAATCCGCGCCTGCTTTTCCCTTTTGTTCAGTAAGAGCGTTGGCGGTATAAAGCTGAACTCCGGGCTGATCGGTATCCGCAACAAGGATAATTCCGGTTTTGTCGCCGGTTGCCTTTGCAAAAGGATGTCCGCTTATAACAAAGTTTGCGTCATATCCTCCAAAAGGTTTTACGCAGGATTCATCGTTATAAGCATCTTTTCCGATAGTCTTCTCAACTCGAAAATCCATTGCCGTTCCTTCAACAGGAGCAAGCTCGCCGGTTGGTGTACAGTTTTCGTCGCAAACAGTATATCTGTCTGCTTCGATTTTCAAAAGGTGTTCATCAACTTTTCCCGCTCCGTTAAGGTTAAAATAGCTGTGATTGGTAAGATTAAGGATGGTATCTCTGTCTGTTTCTGCCTCATATTCAATTTTAAGGCTGTCGCCTTCCCAACCGAAAGTTACTTTAACTTCAAGGTTTCCCGGATAACCTTCTTCCCCATCCGGAGAAGTTCTTGAAAAAACAACTTTTTCACCGCTTTGCTTTGCAGACCAGATGCATCTGTCAAAACCTATTTTTCCGCCGTGAAGATGGTTCGGGCCGTTATTTATGCAAAGTTCATATTTTTCACCGTTCAGTTCAAAGCAGCCATTCTTTATGCGGTTTGCAAAACGTCCCACTGTTGCTCCGATATAACAGTCACCGGAAATATAACCTTCAAGAGTGTCGTATCCGAGAACAACGTCAACCGGTTTTCCGTTTTTATCAGGAACGATAATTGACTGAACCGTGGCGCCATAATCAATAATTTTTGCGGCAAGGCCGTTTTCATTGATAAGAGTCCAGCAAAAAACTTTCTCTCCGTCCGGCATTGTTCCGAAAAGATCTTTTGAAATTTCCATAAAAAACATTCCTTTCAGGCTTTTTGCCTGCAGTTAATTTTCCTTCGCTCTTTTTGCAAATTTCCATGCGCTGCGGCACATATCCTCGACAGAATGGGTTGCTTCCCAACCAAGAAGGGTTTTTGCCTTTTCTGCATCTGCCCAGAATGCGGGAAGATCTCCTTCGCGGCGAGGTCCTATTACATAAGGAAGTTCCATATCGTTTGCCTTATCAAATGCATGAACAAGTTCCATAACAGAAACGCCGTTTCCGGTACCGAGGTTTATCGCCTCAACACCTTCTTTATTTTCAGCATATTCAAGTGCTTTAAGATGACCTATAGCAAGGTCAACAACATGAAGGTAGTCACGCAGGCAGGTTCCGTCCGGAGTAGGATAATCATCGCCGTAAATGGTGAGTTTTTCAAGCTGACCTGCGGCAACACGGCTGATATAAGGCATGAGGTTATTGGGAATTCCGTTGGGGTCATCACCGAGCAAACCGGATTCATGGGAGCCGATCGGGTTAAAATAACGAAGAAGAATTGCGCAGTAATCCGGATGTGCAGTGACATAGTCGGTAAGGATTCTTTCAATCATAACCTTAGTCCAACCATAGGGGCTGGAAGATTCAATAGCTTTCATATCCTCTTTGTAAGGATAGGGGTTGTTGGGGCCATATACCGTTGCAGAAGAGGAAAATACAAATTTTTTGCATCCGAATTCTTCCATAACTTCCATAAGGGTAAGGGTGCTGTCAATATTGTTGCGATAATATTCAAGCGGAATCTTAACACTTTCGCCAACTGCTTTATATGCAGCAAAGTGAATAACGGAATCAATTTTATAGTCAGAAAACACTTTGCGCATAGCTTCTTTATCTTTGCAGTCAACTTTATAAAAAACAGGGCGTTTTCCGGTAATGATCTCAATTCTGTCGATAACGTCTTCTTTTGCGTTGGAAAGGTCGTCAACAATAATCGGTTCATAACCCGCTTCGATAAGTTCAACTATGGTATGGCTTCCTATGTATCCGGCGCCGCCGGTTACGAGTACGTTCATAAATTATGCCTCCTTATTCACTTCGTTTATAAAATCAATAAATGCTTTCTGTCCTTCCGGAGTGTTTTTATATACTCCCGCATCTTCAAGAACTTCTGCAAAAACCTTTCCGGTTTCTTTAAGGATTATATCCATTGCGTTTTCTTTTGTAAAAGCATATTCCTTTTTAAGTTCTTCAAGCCATTCGGCGTGTTTTGAAAGATTTTCATTTTCGGAAATATCTTTTCCGGATACTGCGGCTTTTGCAAGATCGCTGAGTTCCTGCTTAAGTCTGCTTGGAAGAACAGCAAGACCCATTACCTCAATAAGACCTATATTTTCTTTTTTGATATGATGTTTGTCCGCATGAGGATGGAAAACACCGAGAGGATGTTCATCCGTTGTAATGTTGCAGCGAAGGACCAGATCAAGCTCATAATTCTCTCCCCTGCGGCGCGCAATAGGAGTAATGGTGTTGTGCGGCTGGCCATCGGAAAAAGCAATCACACCTACTTTTTCATCACTGTAACCTCTCCAGAAACCGAGGATTTTATCCGCAAGTTCTGCTACTCTTGCGGAATCCGCTCCGCAAAGACGGATAACGCTCATTGGCCAGTTGACAATTCCTGCGCTGATATCTTCAAAACCTTTAAAAACAACTTTTTCTCTGATCGCAGCTTTTTCCATAGCAAAAGTATAATGACCGCCCTGGAAATGCTCGTGGCTGAGGATGGAACCGCCCACTATCGGAAGATCCGCATTTGAACCAACAAAATAATGAGGAAAAATCCTTACAAAATCAAGCAGTTTTTCAAATGCAGATTTATCTATCTTCATAGGGATATGTTCTTCGTTGAGAACGATGCAATGCTCGTTGTAATAAACATATGGAGAATACTGCCAGTACCAGTCTGCACCGCAGATTTTTATAGGAATAATTCTGTGGTTTGCTCTTGCCGGATGGTTCATTCTTCCGGCATAGCCTTCATTTTCGCAGCAGAGCTGGCATTTTGGATATGCAGTCTGGGGAGCATTTCTTGCGGCAGCAATGGCTTTTGGATCTTTTTCCGGTTTGGAAAGGTTTATTGTAACATCAAGCTCGCCGTATTCACACTCATATTTCCAGCGCATATCTTTTTTTATGCGGTAGCGGCGGATATAATCTGTGTCACAGGAAAACTTATAATACCAATCCGTTGCTTCCACCGGATCATTTTCATATTTTTCCCAGAATGTTCTGATAATTTCTCTCGGCATCGGTGTAATCGCACCCATGATTCTTGTATCAAAGATATCCTTTGCGGTTATGTTGTCATCACAGAGGCCGTTTTCAACGGC
>JAFSDS010000051.1 GCA_017436125.1 Oscillospiraceae bacterium
AGAGCTTAAACAAATCAAAGTCTTTTTTCCCAAGCTTCAAGTCATTTGCTGACTTTACATTACTTTTGGAATTTACTCAAATGAATACAAGGGTTTAATTCTTGTTCTTCTTTGTTGTTCATTTTTCAAGGTCCTTGCGTGACCGTTTTTCGCGGTCAGCTTGATTAGTATATCATCCCGGCGCCGCTATGTCAACCGTTTTTTTAAACTTTTTTTGAAAATTGCATCGCCCCCGTGTGTTCTGTGAATAACATTCAACATTTGGTTGAAACATCCAATTTTAACCTGCCACTTTTCAACAAAATGCCCTGTTTTTCAACATTTTTTCAACAAAAAAGCCTTTGGAGCATCAAAATCATTTTTTATCCCCAAAGGTTGTTTTATAAATTATTTTGTATTATTATAAATTATCCTTTAAAAAACTCTTTGTTCTTCAAACAATAATTCAAAGCAGAAATAAGGGTAAGCGCAGTCATCACAACTATGGAAACAGTTGCAAGTATTCCGAAAACGCTTTCGCCCGAAGCGCCGGAAGCTCTTTGAATAAGTACAATAATTATCGAAGCATCCTGCGAAACGGTCTTTGCTTTTCCCCAAATATCCGCAGCAATTACCTTTCCCTTTGCGGTGGCAATTCCGCGAAGACCGGTTACAAGAAATTCTCTTGCCATGATAGTTACGGTAATGAGGGGATGGATTATGTCAGCGGCGGTAAAGCAGATAAAGGCAGTCATAACCATAAGCTTATCTGCCAGAGGATCCATCAGCTTTCCGAAATCGGTAATAAGATTCTGTTTTCTCGCGATATATCCGTCAAGGGCATCTGTAAGAGAAGCTATTACAAAAATCGCAAGGGTTATCCAGTCATTGATACCCGCCGTGAGAAATGCGCCCACAAAAAACGGGATCATAATTATTCTCATTATGGTGAGAATATTCGGCAGGTTCAAAGAACTCCCACCTTTCTTTTATTCTGCAAGTTCTCCGAGAAGGTCGTATTCGGAAGATTTGATGATCTTTACTTTTACAAAGTCGCCGATACAATGCTTTTCGGGGCTTGCAAAGTAAACAATGCCGTCTATTTCCGGAGCATCCTGGGAACTTCTTCCGCGGAAAACTTTATTTTTGTTGTCGTATCCTTCAACAACAACTTCCATGATGCTGCCGACTTTTTTCTTGAGAAGCGCCGCAGAAACCGCAGTCTGGATCTCCATAATAACTTCGGCGCGGCGTTCCTTGGTTTCTTCGTCAAGCTGGTTGGGCATATCATAGGATTTTGTGCCCTCTTCTCTGGAATATGCAAAACAGCCCAGACGATCGAATTTTGCGGCTTTTACAAATTTGCAAAGAGCCTCAAAATCGCTGTCGCTTTCACCGGGGAAACCGGTAAGAAGGGTTGTGCGGAGGGTAATTCCCGGAACTTTTTCACGAAGGTGTTTTACCATTGCAACAAGTTCTGCAGGTGTGCTCTGCTTTCTGTGCATAAGTTTAAGAACTTTTTTGCTGCAGTGCTGGAGCGGAATATCAAGATATTTTACAATTTTATCTTCGGAAGCTATAACGTCAAGAAGTTCTTCGGTAACACGTTCCGGATATGCATAGAGGATCCTTATCCACCTGATACCGTCGATTTTGCAGATCTCACGGAGAAGTTCCGGAAGTTTGCGTTTGCCGTAAAGGTCCTCGCCGTATCTGGTGGTATCCTGGGCGATAATAATAAATTCCTCAACGCCTTTTGCCGCAAAGTTTTTACATTCTTCAATTATGCTTTCCATGGGTCTGCTGCGGTAACGTCCGCGGATCATGGGAATTGCGCAATAGGAGCAGCGGTTGTCGCATCCGTCGGCAATTCTGATATATGCATAATAAGGATAGTTAACAAGTATGCGCTTGCCTTCCATCTCAAGATTTTCGGGAGCATAGAATTTTCTAACTTTCTGTCCTTCAAGAGCCTGGCGGATGGATGCGGCAATTTCATCATTTGCACCGATACCGAGAATAACGTCCGCTTCGGGAATAAGTTCTGCCATTTCTTCACGGTAACGTTCCGCAAGGCATCCGGTTACAACAACAAGTTTTACAACGCCTTTCTCTTTAAGCTGGCAGCACTGGAGGATATTTTCGATGGATTCGCGTTTTGCGCTTTCGATAAAACCGCAGGTGTTAACGATAACAACATCACACTCACCGGCATTTTCAACTATCTCGAAGCCTTCTTTTTCAAGGGCACCGAGCATAAGCTCCGCATCCACCTGATTTTTATTGCATCCAAGAGCAATCATACCGATTTTTACGGTTTCATTCGTTTCCATACAGTTCATCTGCATATTCATCCTTTACTTTATAAATCGCTTCTTTTATCATATCATATCCGTAGCCAAGACGAAAGAGGGCATTTACGGTTTTTTTGCGATTTTTTTCATCAGAAAGCATATTTTTGTATCGAATTTCAATAATTCGGTCCAATCTTTCCTCCGGAGAGCCGATTTCTTCCTCCGCCGCCCAGATCGCTCTTTCCGCAGTTTCCTCATCGATTCCCTTGCGGGAAAGTTCCATTTTAAGGCGCACCGGCCCAAGAAGTTTCATCTCCATAAGGTCATGGGCATACTGAAAGGCATAGCTTTCGTCATCGATAAGTCCGCCCTCTTCAAGCATATCAAGAACTTCGTTTGCGGTGGAAATATCGGTAAAGCGTTTTAGCTTATCAAAAAGCTCTCTACGAGAATGAGCCCTGTACTCTAACAAGTTCAGGGCTTTTTCTTTGGTCTGTTCAGTTGTCAGCTTTGCGTTCGGCTTATTCTTCGTCGTCCACATCTGCTTCAATATCAATGCCCGTGGGGGCAACGTTCAAAATCTTGGATTTTTTTGCGGGTTTGGAAATATCGTTGAGCTTATCCATATTTTCGCGGACCTTTGCTTCGATCTCATCACAAAGGGCTGTGTTGGAGCGAAGAAGCTCTTTTACATTATCGCGTCCCTGGCCAAGGCGCTCGCCGTTATAGGAGAACCATGCGCCGGATTTATCAACGATATCAAGTTTTACCGCGATATCAAGAAGTTCGCTCTCTTTGCTGATACCCTGTCCATACATGATATCAAATTCCGCCTCGCGGAAAGGAGGAGCAACTTTATTCTTAACTACTTTAACCTTGGTGTGGTTACCGATTACGTCACCGCCCTGTTTAAGCTGTTCCTGTTTGCGAACGTCAAGACGAACGGAGGAATAGAACTTAAGTGCGCGGCCGCCGGGAGTTACCTCCGGGTTTCCGTACATAACGCCGACTTTTTCACGAAGCTGGTTTATGAAAACCGCAACGCAGTTGGTTTTGCTGATAACGCCGGTAAGTTTTCTGAGTGCCTGGGACATAAGTCTTGCCTGAAGGCCAACATGAGTATCACCCATAAGACCTTCGATTTCTGCCTTCGGAACCATTGCGGCAACGGAGTCCACAACGATTACGTCGATAGCGCCGGAACGAACAAGTGCCTCGGTAATTTCAAGTGCCTGTTCACCGGTATCCGGCTGGGAAACAAGAAGGCTGTCGATATCAACGCCAAGGGCCTTTGCATAAACAGGGTCAAGGGCGTGCTCAACGTCGATAAAAGCAGCTTCGCCTCCGGCTTTCTGCGCGGAAGCAATGATATGGAGGGCAACGGTTGTTTTACCGGAACTTTCGGGTCCGTATATTTCAACGATTCTTCCTCTCGGAACGCCGCCGATACCGAGGGCGCTGTCAAGGGAAATAGATCCGGTGGAAATTGCCTCTACGTTAAGAGCCGGCGCCTGGCCAAGCTTCATAACGGTTCCTTTTCCGTACTGTTTTTCAAGTTGTTTGATTGCGGTTTCAAGTGCTTCTTTTCTGTCTGCCATCTCTTAAAAATCCTCCATTCATTACTATTCACGCGGTGTCATTTCTGCTTTATAGTATAATATATAAATCATTTAAAATCAACTGTTTTTCGGCAAAAAATCGAACATTTGTTCTAAAAATATTAATGTTGGTGTGTTTTTGTCCAAAATGTTCCTGGATATCGTTTTTAATGATTGTAATAATATATATACATTATATAAGGAGGTGTTTTTTTGAGCGAAAACAAGTTTTTTGCAAAGCTCAAAAGGGACCAGCTCGATAAGCTCAATGCCCTTCAGCATGAAATAACCGATACCGACGGAAACGGTGTTCTTCTTGTTGCATATTGCAGAAACTGCTCCGGCTGCCGCGGCTGTAAATAAAAAACGGCAGGCTTTTGCCTGCCGCTTTTTAAACATAATTAAAGTCCCTCATCCTCAACAAATTTATAAAAAGCCGCTTCCGCCGCTCTGTCCTCCGGGCTTACTGTTCCGACCGGGGCTGTATATACCATATATTCCTCTTCCCCGTCAATGCCAAAAACTTTATTGCAATAATCATGGGAAAAAGCTCCGATTCCGCAGGTTCCCATACCGAGAGCGGTTACGCCGAGATAAAGATTCTGGCAAAGGTGGCCCGCATCAAGAAGAGCAACTCTGTGGGAATGGGTTCCGTATCTCCATTCCGCGCGGTATGCAACCATGGTCCAATAGAAAACAACATTTGATTTTATTGCCCATTTCTGTCCGCAAAGGGTTTCGTTTATATCGTTTTCGATATTTTCGCATTCGCCGAGGAATTCGATGGCGTGTTCCATCGGAAGATAGTGATAGATTCCCTCTGCAAGTCCCTCTACTTTTCTAACGAGAAGATAGGTTTCAAATTCATGTCTTGCTCCGCCGCAGGGAACGGTGCGAATTGTCGCATAGGATTTTCCGCGGATGCTTTTTATACCCTGGGTCGCCCAAAGAAGGAACGAGAGCTGTTCAAGGGTCATGTTTTCCTCGGTATATACTCTTGAACTTCTGCGGTCCCTGATAAGAGAGATAACATCGTTATTGAGTTCAAGTCCGGAAAAATCAAGGCTTAAAGCTATTCTTTTATCCTCGCCTGCCATGGCTGCCTTACAAAGAGGGGGCTGGGGCAAACGGAGCTGTTGATCCGAAGGATTAAAATCGCTGTCGGCGGTCATATCGTCGTCTTTATATCCCTTCATAAAATCTCGGCCTTTTTGAATAAGTTCCTTTTTAAGTTTTTCGTCGATCACAGGCAAGACCCCCCTTTTTATATTATGGTTACATAATAGCATAAAAGCAAAAGCTATTCCACCCTTTTTCGTTGACCGAAAAGCCCTGCTGTGATAAAATTGTTTCATAAAAGCGAAAGGAGGGATTTTTACGTATCTTCCGGAAGAAGTTAAAAAAGCGATATCCATGCTTGAAAGCGCGGGTTTTGAAGCATACGCCGTCGGCGGATGCGTAAGGGACAGCCTTTTGGGAAAAGTTCCGACGGATTATGACGTAACCTCCTCCGCAGCCCCTGATGAGATGAAAGCAGTTTTTAAAAATGAGCACGTTATCGAAACCGGTATAAAACATGGCACCCTTACGGTGCTCATAAATAAAAATCCAATAGAGATAACAACTTTTCGCGTTGATAAAGAGTATCTCGATAACCGCCACCCGTCAAAGGTCGAATTTGCCCGCTCGCTTAAAGAAGATCTTGCCAGAAGGGATTTTACCGTAAATGCATTGGCATACAGCCAAAAAACCGGCATTATTGATTTATTCGGCGGCGCTTTTGACCTTGAGAAAGGCATTATCCGCTGCGTCGGAGATTCGGAAAAGCGTTTTGATGAGGATGCTCTTCGTATCATGCGCGGCCTTCGCTTTGCTTCCGTCCTTGGTTTTGAAATTGAAGAAAAAACATCCGCCGCCATAAAAGAAAAACGTGAACTTTTAAAAAACGTAAGCGCGGAGCGCCTTTCTTCCGAACTTATAAAACTCCTTTGCGGAAAAAACGCCGCAAAAATTCTCCTTGAATACAGCGACGTTCTTTCCGTTTTCATTCCGGAACTTTCTGCCCTAAAGGGATTTGAACAGCACCACTTCCGCCATGATAAGGACGTTTTGGGCCATACGGCGGCGGTTATTGACAACATCCCGCCAAAACCGGTTCTTCGTCTTGCGGCATTTTTCCATGATATTGCAAAGCCGGACTCTTTTTCCATTGATGAAAGCAAAACCGGCCATTTTTACGGACATGCGCCTCTCGGTGCGGAAAAAGCCGAAGCCATTCTTTCCCGCCTTCGTTTTGATAATGAAACAAAAAAAGCCGTCTGTGAACTTATTCGCCACCATGAGGACAGATTTGAACCTTCTCCGAAGGCCATAAAACGCGTCCTCGGAAAAATCGGTCCTTCCCTTTATGATGACCTTTTGACCCTTATGTATGCGGATGATCTCGGTAAAAAGCCGGAATATCAAAATCCAAAAAGTTTTTATGACGAATACCGCCTTATCGCAAAAAAGATTGTTGAAGAAGGCGAATGTTTTTCCCTTAAAAAGCTTGCCGTCGGAGGCTCCGATCTTATCTCGCTCGGTATCTCTCCCGGACCGGAAATGGGAAGGATTCTTAATGCGCTTCTTGAAAAAGTGATAAACGGTGAACTTTCCAACGAAAAAGAAAAACTTATTGAAGAAATAAAAAAAGGATGCTTATAAAAAGCATCCTTTTTTGTTTTTTATCATTCTTCTTCCAAAACTTCTTTCGGAAGGATTCTTGCATGGACTTTTGCTATACGGTGTTCCTCAACCTGCATTACGGTAAACTCAACGCCCTGATATTCGATTACCGGGTGTTCGTCCTCTTCCGGAATTCTTCCGAGAAGGTCCATAATAAGTCCGCTGATGGTATCATAGTCAACGTCTTCATCAACGGTGATATCAAGTATCTCCTCAATATCATCGAGAAGAACGGTACCTTCAAAATCGAAGTTATCTTCGTCGATTTCGTTTATTTCCTCTTCTTCGTTATCGTATTCGTCCTGGATATTACCCATTACGGATTCGATAAGGTCCTCCATGGAAACAAGTCCGGCGGTGCCGCCGTATTCATCAACAACAATGGCTGCCTGGATCTTTTTCTGCTGAAATTCCATAAAGGCTTCGCGGCAGCTGTTGGATTCGGGAATAAAGTTTGCGGGGCGGATAAAATCCGTTACCGTTCTTCCACCAAGATTTGTATCGCCGATAAGGCTGAGAAGGTCTTTTGCATAAACAAGGCCTTTTATGTTGTCGATGGTTTCTTCATAAACCGGCATCCTGGAATATCCGTCGGAAATAGCAAGGTCAACCGCTTCGCAGATAGGGGTTGCGATCTCGATGGCGGTAAGGTCTTTTCTGTGGGTCATAATTTCGCCGACGCTTCTGTCATCGAATTCAAAGATGTTGTTTATCATCTCTTTTTCGCTCTCTTCGATGGTTCCCTTTTCATCGGCAACGTCGAGCATCATTCTGATGTTTTCTTCGGTGGCTTCTTCAGGTTCCTCATTGGGGTTTATTCCGAAAAGCCGAAGAACAATATTGGTCGAACCGCTGAGAAGTATAACAAACGGTCTGAAAAGTTTATGGCAGAAGGAAAGAATTCCTGCTATGGCATAAGATATCTTTTCGGGATAATGCATAGCAATGCGCTTTGGAACAAGTTCGCCAAGAACAAGAGAAACATAAGAAAGCAAAAGGGTAAGAACAAAAACCGTTGCTCCGTGAACAATATCAGGATCTATCGGAATATATTTTGCAAGAAATTCCGCCGCCGGATCCGCATAAACATCCGCCGCAACCGCGGAAGACAAAAGACCGGAAAGGGTTATTGCCACCTGAATGGTTGCAAGGAAATTATTAGGTTCATCAAGAAGTTTGGTTATAAGTTTTGCTTTTCTGCTGCCTTCTTCCGCATCACGGCGCAATTTTGTGTCATTCAGAGAAATAAAGGCAATTTCGCTCATGGCGAAAAACGCATTGATAAAAATAAGAACTAAAACAAAGATAATGGCCATAGGACTTCCAGGGTCATCCATGAAAATGTTTCCTCCAATACTAATAATTATAAAATAATACAGTATTTAATACTATATAATATATCACATTTTCTGTCAATAGCATAAATAAAGGCTTTTCTTTCAATATTTCTTGACCTCTGCCAAAAATCGTGTTATGATATTCGGGCAAACTTAATCGCATACGGAGATGTATCGAAATGGCGCTTTCGCGCCATGGTTTTATGCGCGGGCTACGCCATGCGCAAACGACCGCTTCGATACAAACCTGTTTTTTGCAAAAATTCAATACGGAGATGTATCGAAGTGGTCGTAACGAGAACGACTCGAAATCGTTTTGTCCTTAACCGGGCACGTGGGTTCGAATCCCACCATCTCCGCCAAACAAAAAACTCCCTTTTTGGGAGTTTTTTTGTTTTATGGTGAGGATGAGAACCCACCGGGTGAGTACCTGACGCCCCGAAAATATGAGCTTTGCGAAATATTTTTGGCTGGCGGAAGCAATCCGGCGAGCGCAGCGAAGCGGAAATCCCACCATCTCCGCCAAACAAAAAGCATCCTCTTTGGGTGCTTTTTTGTTTTATGGTGAGGATGAGAACCCATTTTTGCAAAAAAGAGCACCCTCCCGGGTGCTCTTTTTTATCTTATTCAAGATTCTGTGTCATAAGGACTCCTTCTTCATAAACGCAGTCCTCGTTAAATCCGACGGATTTATAAAGTCTTCTTGCCGGAATGTTAAAGCGGTTTACTCCGATGGTAAGGCGCTTTGCTCCGGCATTTTTAAGATAATCCACCGCAAAACGGAGCATAAATCTGCCAAATCCCCTGGCCTGATAGCGGTGGTCGATAATAACCGTTTCGATGTTGAAATCGCCCTTTTTTCTGTCAATGGAAAGTTCAAGAAGGCCAACGGCCCTTTCGCCCTCCATTTCCACAAAAAGTTTATGATTTTTATGCGCGGCGGCATAGGCGATGGTATCCAGCGCACCGGAAACAAATTCTCTCTGGTCCGGACGGATTTCAAGTGAGGTTGCCTGGCGCCAGTTTTTCTCGCCGTAGGGCACCATTCTCGTGTTCTTCGGAACGGTGAAAAGCGGCTCCATTTCCATGCGCATTTCCCTTGGGAAGGAGCGGAACTTGTTGTCGCCCTCCATAATGTATTTTGAATCGCAGGAGGTGGCTTTTAAATAGCAAAAGTCGTTTTCCTCATCAAAATAGAAGGTTGCCGTTTCAAAACATTCAAACTCCGTAAAGAAAAGTATGGTTCCGTTTATGGAAGTAAATCCAAGGCCCTGGTTTTCGTTATCGGTTTTTGTTGCGGTTTTCCAAAGTTTTTCGGAGAAAACCCTGTGCTTAAAAATTCCAAGCATAAGCTTTTCAAGGTCGCCGGCAGTGGTGGTAAAAAAGCGGCTGTCGGTATTTTCCGTATCAAAGCGAAGATATTCCCTGTTGCGGTAACAGGTATAGAGCGGAAGCGCGCCGTAGGCAATGCCTATGCGGGTCTCGTCCATACCGAGTTTTTGAAAAATATTGCGGTCAACAAATTCCTCAATAAACACTCCGGAGGCTCTTTCAACTATCTCGCGAAGGAAAAAGCGTTCTGTTGTGCTGTAATCACCGGAAGTTCCCGGTTCATGCTCAAGAGGTTTTCCTTCAATAAGTTTGAGCACCGTTTCAAAGGAATAGTCCTTGAGATAAAGGCTCATATCCTTTTTTCGGCGTTCAATTTCGGAAAGAGCGGAATAATCCTCATCATCTTCAAGCTTTCTGATAACTTCGCCAAAGTAAAAATCCCTTATTCCGGATTTCCCCGCAAGAAGCTGGCGAATTGTTATACGGTTTGCGTGCTCAAATTCCGGAATAAAGCGCGAAAGTTTATCCGAAAGGCGCATTTTACCGGCATCGATAAGAATAAATGCACAAAGTGCAAGCATTGAGGAGCAGTCAATGGGCATAAGGTAACGGCTTTTTGCGCTGACTTTCTCCTTTGTTCCTTCTTCCCTGTCAACAGGTCCGAAGCAGGTGCTCAAAACGGTTTTCCCTTCGTGATTTGCGATAATGATACCGCTTTCGCCGAATTCTTCGGCCTTTTTGAGCAAAGTTTTTTCAAGTTCATTAAAATCGGTTTTCATAAATTCAAAGTCCTTTCCGGCGGCAAGGCCGCCTTTATAAGAACTTAAATCTCCCTTCACGGCAAAGAAGGTTTAAATCCCGTTTAATATCCTTAAAAGTTCGGCGCTGCCATGGGCAATATAGTCCGGAGGAAAGTTTTCATCCTCCTCACAGTAATCGCCCGGATGGTGTATGGCGATGCAAACGACCTTTGCATCGGGGAAATCCTTTTTGAGCATGGCTTCGGCATTGCGGCCAAAGGCAACGTCCACGCTGTGGTCCCCAACATATACAAAAGTTCCGTTTCTGTCGTCGATACCGAGCTTTTCAAGGCAGTTTATAAAAGCGGCGGGATGAGGTTTCTGTTCTTCAAAAAGAACATCATCAACACCTATGACCGCTCCGAAATATTTGAGCACGCCATGGTGCTCAAGGGATCTTTTTATAATTCCGGCGCCGTTTTGTGAACAAACGCCCATTTTTACATTTTTATATCCCTCAAGGATCTCCGGAATTCCGGCATAAAGCTCCGATTCTGTCTTATTTTTAAGCTGAACCGGTCCCCAAAGTTCAACGGCTTTTCTGGTTTCTTCATCACCAAGGCCATAAACAACATGGTAAAGTTCCACCCAGTCGGAAATCCTTCCGTAAGTTTCCTGAAAATTCTCCCTTGAAGAAAGGGGCTCCGGGATATTTTCATAAATATCCGGGATAAAATTTGAAAGTACCTCAAGGCTGACTTCGATGGATTTTTTTGAAGAATCCGCCAGCGTTCCGTCATAGTCCCATAAAATCGCTTTTATTGCCATATCAAATACCTTTTGTAATGTTATCGAAAGAAGGAATATCCGCGGCGCAGTTTCTGCGTTCGCCGCAAAGGCGGTCGGTGCAGTTTACACAGCGAAGAGCTTCGTTTGTGCCCTCATAAAAACGTTCCGGATGAAGCGCAAAAGAAACTTCCCAAACCGCAAGAACGATAAGCGCCCCGGCGCAAAGGCTCCAGGTAAAAAATCCCGGAACAAAAACAATGGGAGAAAACATCATCATGTGGTCCCAGTTAAAAATGCGGCAGGTTGTGCAGCAGCGGTTTTTCATAAACCAAACACGGAAAGGGCACCAGAAAAGAACGCAGATAAGGTCGCAGACATAAAATGCAACGGAAAGCAAAAGCAAAATTTTGCTGTCGATGAGCCCGGTAAAATAAACGATTCCGATGGCAGCGGTGAGCAAAAACCATACAATTCCGATTTTAATGGTGTCGCGGTTGCATTTTTTTATGTATGCGAGAAGGTTTTCAAGATTGCGGATGTTTTTTATTTCGTGCGGAACAAAATCTTTAAGGCTGAATTTTGAAGAACCGAGGGGAAGATATTTTCTGCTCGGAAAAATCTGAAGGATCATATCAAACATCCAGATCAGCCAAAGAACGTGAAAAAGCGAAAATTCTTTAAAAAAGTTCCAGCCGTGCATGACCTCAAACTGCTCCGGTGTTGCAATCAAAAGCGCAAAGGTCGCTATCAGCACAAAACAGCGGAAAAGAAATTTTCCCTCATATATCTTTCTGAATTTTGAAACAACTCTTTTTATTGAAATCATCGGACCGCATCCTCCGTTTATAAACAATAACCTAATTATATATAATATAAGAAATTAAAGATAAAATCAAGGCTTCAAAAAAATCCTCCCTTTTACCTTTTGGACTGATGGGTTCCAACTCCGGCAAATTCACTAAGCGTTGACGTGAAAAGTAAAATATGATAAAGTGAACTGAACGATAAATAAGAATTTGTAGGTGAACAGATGACGAAGCATATTGCAAATATACTCACGGGTTGTCGTATTTTCGGCAGTATTTTGTTGCTGTTCTTTCCTGCATTTTCTTTAGACTTTTATATCACATATCTTCTATGCGGTTTTAGTGATATGGCAGATGGAATAATTGCCAGAAAAACAAACAGTACCAGCAAGTTTGGAAGCCAACTGGACACGATTGCCGACCTCATTTTTGTAGTGGTTTCTTTGTTTAAGCTGTTGCCAGCAATCCATATTCCACAATGGTTGTGGATATGGGGTGGTGTGATTGCGGTTATCAAAATCAGTAATCTCATATGGGGATATGCTGCTGAAAAACAGTTTATATCCTTGCATACGATTATGAACAAAGCAACGGGACTACTGCTGTTCCTATTGCCTTTGACAATATCCTTTGTGGAATTGAAATACACTGCCATAGTTGTATGCTCTATCGCAACATTTTCTGCAATTCAAGAAGGAGTTTATGTTATAGTAGATAGTGAGTGCAAGTAAGCCAATTCCAATTTATATAACAAATCCTACGATTAGAGAAAAATAATGACAAAACTATACGAAGCCAACAACCATATTTTAATCCGTGCAGGATATGATAATCCTGTTCTGCATCGTCATATGGCTGCACATATTATCATTTCCATAGGCGGAGAGATGTGCATTACATCGGGGGATGCGGAGTATTTATGCCATGGAGTGGTAATTCCA